>NZ_LSIX01000914.1:0-5731 GCF_001556475.1 Methylobacterium sp. CCH5-D2
GTGATCGCCGCGTCCCGCTTCGAGAAGGTCCAGAAGCACCTGACCCTGAGCGGGCACGTCTATTCGTGGGCCGTGGTCGCGATGTCGCGCGCCGCCTGGGAAGCCCTGAGCGCCGCGGACCAGAAGGCCTTCACCGAGGCCGCTCGCGCCGCCGGGCAGGTCTCCCGCGAGGTGGCCGGGCGGGCCGAGACCGAGGGCGTCGACGCGCTGCGCAGGTCCGGGATGAGCGTGGTCGCGGGCGTCGATCGCGCGGCCTTCGAGCAGAGCCTGCAGGCGACGACGTCCGGGTTCAGCGCCCGCTTCGGGGCCGAGACGCTCCGGCAGATCCGGGCGGTCCGCTGAGGCCCGATCCGGGCGCGCCGGATCACGAACGACCCTTCCTCTCCGCTGCCCGACCGTCCCGCACCGGCCCGCGTCTACAGGCCGGCGAGGATGCACCGAGGTTCCAGGACTGCCGCCGATGCTCACTCTCCGTCCGGACCGTCTCTCGGTCGCCCAGCGCATCGCCGCCGGCTTCGGCGTGGTGCTGGTGCTTCTCCTGCTGTCCGCGCTCGCCACCTTCCGCAGCGTCAGCGTGCTCAACGCCGAGGTGGAGGGCGCGGACGCCCGCGTGCGGGCCGCCGAGCGGGCCAGCGCCTCCGAACTGCTCGTCAACGGCGCCCGGCGCCTCGTGCTCAACTACATGCGCACCGAGCAGGGCGAGATGCTGGGCGAGCTCAAGGCGGGGCTCGCCAAACTCGCGGCCGAGAGCGAGGCCGCTCCCCGGTCCGGAGAGGCGGAGGATGCGATGCTCGGGCCGTCGCGGGACTACGTGGCCGGCGCGAACGCCCTGATCGGCGTGATGCAGGCGCGCAAGGCCGCGCTCGGCGACCTCGGCAAGCTCGGCGTCGCGCTCTCGAATGCCGGCTACGCGATGGCCGACCGGGCCGCGCAGGATCCGGCCCTCGCCGCCGCCGCCTTCCGGGCCGACCGCGCCCTCCAGGCCACCCTCGCCGCCGCCTACCTGTTCCGCTCGAGCAACAACCCGGCGGATGCCAGCACTGCCACGGTGGAGTTCGGTCGCTACACGCGGGAGATCGCGGCGCTCGCGCGGATCGACGGCGCCGGCCTGCTCCAACCCCCGCTGAAGGCGGTCGCCGGCAGGGTCGCCCCGTTCAAGGCGGCGCTCGACGGCGTGCTCACCGGTGCGGGCACGGTCGAGGCCGCCTACCAGACCCTGAAGCAGACGGGTGACCACCTCGTCGCCCTGGGTGCCGAGACGCGCGAGCGGGCGGTACGCGACCAGCAGCAGATCATGGCCCTGATGGCCGCGGACGCGAACCACCTGCGCGGGCTCGTGATCGGCATCGGCGCGACCGCCCTCGTGATCGGCGTGCTCCTCGCATGGCGCGTCGGCCGGGGCGTCGCGCAGCCGGTGACCGCGATGACCGCGGCGATGCAGCGCCTTGCTGCCGGCGACCACGCCGTCGCGGTGCCGGGCGCCGCGCGCCGGGACGAGCTGGGCGCGATGGCCCGCGCCGTCCAGGTCTTCAAGGACGCGCTGATCGCCAAGGCGCGCGCCGACGCCGCGGCGGCCGAGGAGGCCGACGCCAAGATGCGCCGGGCCGATCATCTCGACGGGCTGACGAAGACCTTCGAGGCGAACGTCTCGGTGCTGGCGCAGGGGCTGGCCGGGGCCGCGACCGAGATGGAGGCCACCGCCCAGACCATGGCGAGCACGGCCGAGCAGACCGCGCTGCAATCCGCGACCGCCATGCGGGCGGCCGAGACCACGGCGGCCAACGTGCAGACCGTGGCCGCCGCGAGCGAGGAGATGTCGGCCTCGATCCAGCACATCACGCAGCAGGCCGGTCAGTCGGCCCGCATCGCCCAGAAGGCCGCCGACGAGGCGCACCGGACCGACGGGCTCGTCCGGCAACTCGCGGGCGCGGCCGAGCGGATCGACACGGTCGTGGCGATGATCAACAAGATCGCCGGGCACACGAACCTGCTGGCGCTCAACGCGACCATCGAGGCGGCGCGGGCCGGCGAGGCGGGCCGGGGCTTCGCGGTCGTCGCGGGCGAGGTGAAGGACCTCGCGGGCCAGACCACCCGCGCGACCGAGGAGATTGCCGGCCAGATCGCCGCGATCCAGAGCGTGAGCCAGGAATCGGTCGCGGCGATCCGCGCCATCGGGGCCACGATCGGCCAGATGGCGGCGGCCTCGAACGCGATCGCCGCCGCCATGGAGCAGCAGGGGGCTGCCACGCAGGAGATCGCCCGGAACGTCCAGCAGGCCGCGAGCAGCACCGGCCGGGTCGCCGGGAGCATCGCCGACGTGCGCCAGGGTGCCGGCTCGACCGGCAGCGCCGCCGGGCAGGTGCTCGGTGCCGCGCGGGAACTTTCGCACCATTCCGAGAGCCTCCACCGGGAGGTGGGTCTGTTCCTGGCGGGCGTGAAGGCGGCTTGAATCGGTGCCGCCACGACGGGGAGGGCTTCGGCCGTCCCCGCGCCCCGTCGCGTCAGCGGGCGCCGAGACGGCGCGCGACGAAGGCCCCCGCGCTCGCGAGGGAGTGCCGCCCGTCGGCCACCTCCGGGTAGAAGAGATGCCAGGCATGGATCATGTGCGGCCAGATCTCGAGCTGCACGGCGACGTCGGCGGCACCTGCGACCGCCGCGAGCCGCACGGAATCGTCGAGGAGCGTCTCGGCGGAGCCGACCTGGATCAGCATCGGCGGCAGGCCCGCGAGGTCGGCTCCGAGCGGTGAGACGAGAGGCCCCCGCGCGTCGGCTCCGTTCAGGTAGAGGCCGGCGAGTTCGGACAGGTAGGCGCGGCTCAGCAGGGGATCGACGGCCGCCTTGGCGTCCATGCTCGCCCCCATGAGCGCGAGGTCGACCCAGGGCGAACTCAGCCAGAGGCAGCCCGGCAGCGGAACGCCCGCCGCGCGCAAGGACAGGGCCGTGGCGAGCGCGAGGCCGCCGCCCGCGCTCTCGCCCGCGAGGGCGATCCGCGCCGGCGCGATGCCCGAAGCGAGGAGAAAGCGGTAGCCGGCGAGCGCGTCCTCGAGCGCGGCCGGGAACGGGTGCTCCGGCGCCAGCCGATAATCGAGCGCGAAGGTCCGTGCCCGCGCCGCGCGCCCGGCCTGCGCCACCATGTGGCGATGGCTCGTCAGCGAGCCGGAGACGTAGCCGCCCCCGTGCAGGAACAGGATGACGGCGTCTCCCTCGGCCGCCGGGGTGCGCGTCCATTCCGCTGTCACGCCGTCGGCATCCGCCGGCTCGACCACGACATCCGGAGGCAGGGCGTAGCCGGCCCCGAGGCCGTCGATGCGGGCGCGCCGCTCGGCGAGGTCGGCGGGTCTCGGATGCGCCGCGAGCCGGGCTCGGATCACGTCGATGTCGTCTGGCGCCACGCGTCGCTCCCGACCGGCCGGCAGGTCGTCGCCTCGGCGCCGGACGCGCGACGACGACCCTCGCATCGCCACGCTCATAGACCGGTGCCCGCGCGCGGCGCATCGCCCCGGAGGTCGGAGCCGGGGCTCTTGCGGCCTAACCCGAAAGACGCCCCCGTCAGGTCCGATGGAGGGGCCACACGAGGGCGATGAGCGGCACGCCCACCACGATCACGATGAGGGAGAGCGGCAGCCCGAGCCGGGCGTAGTCGCCGAAGCGGTAGCCGCCGGGTCCCATCACCAGGGTGTTGCACTGGTGGCCGATCGGCGTGAGGAAGTCGCAGGCCGCGCCGAGCGCGACCGCCATCAGGAACGGGTCGGGATTGAGCCCGAGCTTGGTCGCGAGCTTGGCGGCGATCGGCCCCATGATCAGCACGGTCGCGGCGTTGTTGAGGAACGGCGTCACCGCCATGGCCAGAACCAGGATCGCGCCGAGTGCCGCCACGGGCGAGAGGTCCTGCACCAGGGCCGTCAGGTGGGCGGCGACGAGGTCCGCGCCGCCGGTGCTGCTGACCGTCTCGGAGATCGGGATGAGGGCGCCGAGCAGCACCAGCACCGGCCATTCCACGGCCTGGTAGGCCTCGTGCGGGGTCATGCTGCGCAGGAGCAGCACGGCCACGACCGCGCCGAAGAAGGCCACCGCCACCGGGACGACGTGGAGCGCGACGAGGCCCATCGCGGCGAGCAGGATCGCGGCCGGCAGCCAGCTCCGGTCGTTGCGGCCGAGCGCGATCTCGCGGGCGGCCAGCGGCAGCACCTTCAGGGTCCCGAGGGCGGGCGCGAGCGCGGCGGCGCGGCCGCGCACCACCACCACGTCGCCGGCCCGGAAGCGGACGGAGGAGAGCCGCTGCTCGATGCGCCGGCCGCGCCGGCTGACCGCGAGGATGCCGAGGCCGGTGGCGCGCTCCAGGTCGAGCTGGGCAGCGGTGCGTCCGACGAGGTCGGATTCGGCGGTCACCACGCCCTCCATCACCACCGCCTCGGCCGCGGGCGCGGCGCCCGCGAGGGCGAGCCCGGTGCGGGCCACGAAGCGCTCCAGCGCGTCGGGCTCGCCGTCGAGGAGCAGCACGTCCTCGTCCTTCAGGGGGAAGTCGGGGCTCGCCGGATAGCGCCGGAAGCGCTCGCGCAGGACGGTCGCGACGCGGACCTCGCCGTCGCCCTGCGCCTCCAGCGCGGCCACCGTGCCGCCGGCCGCCGGGTGGCGCGCGGGCAGGCGCGCCTCCGTGGTGTAGCGCTCCAGGGTGAAGGCCGCCTCCATCGAGCGCGTGCCGCCGTCGCGCCGCGGCAGCAGCCGCCAGCCCAGGCACAGGAAGACGAAGCCTGAGGCCGCCACGCAGAGCCCCACGGGGGTGTAGTCGAACATGCCGAAGGGTTGGCCGGTCAGGTCGGCGCGGACCTTCGAGACGATCACGTTCGGCGAGGTGCCGACCAGGGTGACGATGCCGCCGATCAGCGAGGCGAAGGCCATCGGCATCAGCATCGCGGAGGCCGGCGTGCCGCTGCGGCGGGCGAGCTGCAGGGCGATCGGCATGAAGATCGCCAGCGCGCCCACGTTCTTCGTCACCATCGACAGCAGCAGCACCCCGGCAACCAGGATCGGCACCTGCCGTCCCGCGCTCGTCAGGTAGGGCATGAGCGGGCGCATCAGGGTCTCGACCGCGCCCGAGCGGGCGATGGCCGCCGAGAGCACGAGCGCCGCACCCACGATGACCACGATGTCGTCGGAGAAGCCCGAGAAGGCCTTGTCGGCGGGCACGAGGCCGATCGCGATGCCGACCGCGAGCGCCGTGAGCGCCACGACGTCGTAGGGCAGCCGGTCCCAGACGAAGGCCGCGACGGTCACGCCGATCAGGCCGAAGGCGAGCACTTGATCGACGGTCATCCGGGAACACCTGATCGGTGCGCCGACAACGGCGGCGCGGGCATGGAGGGCAGGTGTTGCAGCTAGTCGAGACGGGACCGGATCACCAGCCGTCCGAGGGCGAGCGGGCGACGATCGACCGCCGCCACCGCGCCGTCGAGCCGGGCCGCCGCCAGCTCGCCGAGGCGGTCGGCCAGAAGGTGCTCCACGGTTTCCTGCAGAACCGCCACCAGACCCTGATGCCGCTGAGCGTCAACCTGACGCGCCTCGCCGAGGGGGAGTGCGCGGCGCTCGCCCGCTTCGCCGCGGTGGCCGCCCGGGCGGGCGGCGCGGAGGCCGCCCTCGATCCGGTGCGGGCCTGGCTCCGCGGTTCGGGCGCGGATGCCGGCCTGCTCGCGGCGTTCGAGGCGGCGCTGCGATCGCCGCCGCCGCTCGACGC
>NZ_LSIX01000915.1:0-420 GCF_001556475.1 Methylobacterium sp. CCH5-D2
ACGCCGGCGCGGACGACGGCGAACTCGGTGTCGCGGCGGCTGTTGGTGACGCCGGAGACGAGGGCGACGCCCGGGGAGCCGATGCCGACGAGGCCGCCGGCCGGGGTGGTGGCGAACACGCCGTTGTTGCGGTTGCCCTGGTCGAGGTTCACGTAGAGACCTTCCACCTTCAGCGTCACGGCCGAGGAGCGGAAGAAGTTCAGGAACGAGTCGGTGGGCAGGGCGTACTCGATGCCGCCGCCGACGGCGTAGCCGGTCTGGAACTCGTCACGCGAGGCGTTCGGCAGGCCGAAGTCACGGCCGCCGCCCGAGCCGTAGGCGAAGCCGCCGGTGGCGTACACGAGGGTGCGGTCGAAGGCGTAGCCGAGGCGGCCGCGCACGGTGCCGAAGTAGTCGAGGCTCGAGAGGCCGTTCGGGTTG
>NZ_LSIX01000916.1:0-4689 GCF_001556475.1 Methylobacterium sp. CCH5-D2
GATCCCGCTGCCGCACGGGCGCCCGCGGGATCAGCTCCCAGAACTCGCCCACGAGTGCCCGCACGTCGTGCCGGCAGGCGATCCCGGCGGCCGCCAGATCCTGCCCGAGCCGCGCGGCGGCGTTGTCGAGCAGCTGCGCGACCTCGTGCGGCGAGACCGGGCGGTGCGCCCAGTCGGGGATCGCCGGGACGAGGTCGTAGCCGAGCCGGTCGAACAGGGGGCCGAGCCAGCGGCGGCGCAGGCGTTCCATGAGGCGCGGCATCAGGCGGCCTGCCTCCTGGGCGCGGTGCCGCCGCGGCGGACGCGGTGGCCGGCCTCGATCTCCACCATCGCGCCGGCCTCGTCGGGGCCGAGATGGTAGGGCGCCGGCCAGCGCACGGGGTCCGAGTGTTCCCCCGTCACCGCCGCGAAGTCGAGCGGGTGGTCGAGGCTCGGATCCGGCACCGCGGCGAGCAGCGCCCGGGTGTAGGGATGGGCGGGATTGCGGAACAGGGCGGCGCGCGGCGCCTCCTCGACGATCCGCCCGCGGGCCATCACGCTGATCGTGTCGGCCATGTAGTCGATCACCGCGAGGTTGTGGGAGACGATGAGGTAGCTCAGGCCCAGGGCCGCCTGGAGGTCCTTCAGCAGGTTCAGCACCTGGGCCTGCACGGAGACGTCGAGCGCCGAGACCGGCTCGTCGAGGACGAGGAGCCGCGGCTCCAGGGCGAGCGCCCGGGCGATGCCGATGCGCTGGCGCTGGCCGCCCGAGAAGGCGTGCGGGAAGCGGGCGAGCGCGTCCGCCTCCAGCCCGACCATCGCCAGGAGCTCGCGGGCGCGCTCGCGCCGCCGGGCCGCCGGCACCCCGTGGATCTCCATCGGCTCGGCGAGGATCTGGCGCACGCTGAGGCGCGGATCGAGGGAGGCGTAGGGATCCTGGAACACGAACTGCACCTGCCGCCGGTAGGCGAACAGGTCCGCCCCCGCGAGCGCGTGCACGTCGCGGGGTCCGGTGCCGCCGTCGAACAGGACGCGGCCGGCATCGGGCTTCAGCGCCCGCATGATCATCTTCGAGACGGTGGTCTTGCCGGAGCCGGATTCGCCCACGAGCCCGAGCGTCCGGCCCGGCTCCAGGCAGAGCGACACGTCCGAGACGGCCCGCACCAGCCGGGGCTTGTCCCAGATCCGGCCGGCCCGCAGCGCGAAGGTCTTCGAGACGCCCTCGACCCGCAGGATCGGGCCGGCGGCGCGCGCGGGCGGACGGGCCGGGGGAATCGCCGCGCGGGCCGGGCGGATCGGGGTCAGGCGCTCGCCCGGGGCCATGTCGAAGCGCGGCACCGCGTCGAGGAGCGCCCGCAGGTAGGCGTGGCCGGGCGCGCGCATCACCGCCTCGCGCGGACCGGATTCGACCAGGCGCCCGCGGTACAGCACCGCCACGTCGTGGGCCATGTTGGCCACCACGCCGAGATCGTGGGTGATCAGCAGGATGCCCATGCCGTCCTCCGCCTGGAGGCGGGCGAGCAGCGCCAGGATCTGGGCCTGGGTGGTGACGTCGAGCGCGGTGGTCGGCTCGTCGGCGATGAGGAGCGCGGGCTTCAGGATGATCGCCATCGCGATCATCGCGCGCTGGCGCAGGCCGCCCGACAGCTCGAACGGGTAGGTCCGCAGGCCCCGCTCGGGGTCGGGGAAGCCGACATGGGCCAGCGCCTCCCGGGTGCGCGCGGCCGCCTCCCGGGCGGAGGCGCCGGTATGGACGCGCAGGGCTTCGCCGATCTGGTCGCCGACCGTGTGGAGCGGCGACAGGCAGGTCATCGGCTCCTGGAAGATCATGGCGATGCGGTCGCCCCGCACCGCGCGCATCGCCGCCCCGTCGGGCGGGAGGGCCGCGAGGTCCTGCCCCTCGAACAGGATCCGCCCGCCCGTGATCGCGGCGGCGCGGGGCAGGATCCGCAGGATCGCCTGCGCGGTCACCGACTTGCCGGAGCCCGACTCCCCGACGAGGGCGAGCGTGCGCCCGCGCATCACGTCGAGGGAGAGGCCGTGCAGCGCCTCGAACGGCCCGGACTCGGTGCGGAAGGCGACCTTGAGGTCGCGGATCGAGAGAAGCGGCGTCACGATGGCCTCGCCCCGGGACGAGACCACGGCGCGGCGCCCGCGTCCACGGGCGGGCGCGCGAACAGGTGTCGCGGATCCAGAACCGTCACGGCCGGATGGCCGAGGAGCAGCGGCAGCAGGGCTTCGAGGACGGCCCAGAGCCGGTCGTCGTGGGCGAGGTGGTGGGTGAGGATGCCGACCGGATCGCCGGCCGCCAGCCGCGCCACGAGGTCTTCCACCAGGCGCGCGGGATCGGCGAGCGAGCGGGTGCCGCGCCAGTCGATCGGGTCGATGTGGATGTCGGCGCGCACCAGGCCCGCGGTCGGCAGCGGGGCCCGGCGCGGCACGGCGGCCGAGAGGCCGGCATAGCCGAGATCCGGCAAGGCCGCGGCGAGATCGGGCGCGAGCCGGTTCCAGGGCGGCACGAAGACCGGCAGCAGGGCGTCCTCCGGCAGGCTCTCCCGGGCGCGGCGCAGGCCCTCCCGGGCGTCGGAGGCCAGCGCGGCGAGCGGGCGGTGCGGGCCGAACTCGGCGGGCTTCTCGCCCGCGGGCGCGTGGTTCGCGTGGGCGAGGCCGTGCACGGCGAGGCGCGCGCCCGGCGCGCCGTCGAGGCGCCGCCCGAGCGAGGGCGCGATGCCGGCCGGGATCGCCGCCAGGAGGATCGGGGCGGCGCAGGCGTCGCTCAGGGCGAGCAGCCGGTCGAGGGCGGGCGTGGCCGCGACCGCGTCGTCGTCCCGCCACCAGACGGGGGTGGGCGGACGGGTCTCGGCGTGACGGTCGAGGGCGGCGCGCAGGCGGTCGAGCGCAGATCCCCCTCCCCCCGCAGAGGGAGGAGGAAGGACCGGGGGGAGCGTCGCTCCCACCCCGTTCCGCACCATCGCCTCCACCAGCGCCACCGTCCGCCCCGCCCCGTCGAGCGCGAGCCCGTGCGGCGGCAGCGGGGCGCGGGGTGCCTCCGCGACAGCCCGCAGCAGCGCGTCGGCGTCGAGCCCGGCCTCGGGCACCACCCGCGCCAGCCCGCGCTCCGCGAACCGCTCGGCGCGCAGGCGCTGCTCGGTCTCGCGGCCGGCCTCGAAGGGGACGAGCAGGGCGGGCGTCCCCGTGGCGAGGAGATCGACCGCGGTGTTGTAGCCGCACTGGCTCACCGCCAGCGCCGCACGGGCCAGCAGCGCCCGGTAATCCGGCCGCGCCCGCTCCACCGTGCCGGGGGGCAGCCCGGCCGCGAGCGCGGAGAGATCCGCCTCCGGCACGCCGTGGCCGGCCAGGATCCGCCAGCCGAGATCCGGCCTCCGGCGGGCCGCCTCGGCGGCGGCGGCGAGCATCCCGAGCCCCGCCGCGCTCGACCCGGCCGAGACCAGGATGCCGGCGCGGTCGGACGCTGTGGGGACGGCCCCGCCCTCGTCGACGTAGCCGGTGTAGTGCAGCCGGACTGCCAGCCCGGCATCGACCGGCCAGGAGGCGTCGAGGGGCGCGAGCCCCGGGTCGGCGTGCACCAAGACCCCGTCGTAGAGGGCGGCCACCCGCGCGTGCGCCTCGGCGACCCGCCCGGGCTTCTCCGGCGCGACCAGGATGTCGCGGATCGAGGCGAGGACGAGCGGGCGCGGGGCCCCGGCGCGGGCGGCCTCGACCAGCGCCAGGAACTCGCCCGCCAGCGCCCGCCGGCCGAAGGGGAACAGCTCGGTGATCAGGACGTCGGGCGCGGCCTCCTCCAGCGCCGCCAGGAGCATCGACCGGCGCCGGTCGAGGAGCGCGGCGCCGGCCGGCCCTCCGTCGGCGGCGCGCAGCTCCGAGAAGGCCGTGCCGCGCACGCGCAGCGGCGGCAGCTGGACGAGGCGCACGCGATCGAGCCGCACCAGCGGGGCGGGCATGCCGCCGCTCGCCAGGACGACGTCGTGCCCGGCCGCCGCGAAGGCGCGGGCCAGCGCCGCCGCCCGGGTGAGATGGCCGGCGCCGAGCAGGTGCGTGACGGCGATCAGGACGCGCATGCGCAGGCCCCGGCGGGGCGGGCGGCGGCCTCCCGCACGGGCTCGAGCCCGGCGCTGGCGGCGAGCCGCGCCGCGATCAGGTCGATGCCCGGATCGAGGGCGAAGTCGGCGACGAGGCGCGCCCGCGCGGCCCCGGCGAGGCGGCGGCGCAGGTCCGGGTCGCGGGCGAGCCGCGCCAGCGCCCCGGCCAGGGCCGCCGGGTCGCCGGGGGGCACGAGGAGCCCGTGCGTGCCGGACGCGATGAATTCCGGCGTGCCGGCAAACGCGGTCGCGAGGATCGGCAGGTCCTGGCTCGCCGCCTCCATCAGCACGTTCGGCAGCCCGTCCCGGTCGCCGCCGGGGGCGGGCTTGGTCGGGAGCACGAAGAGGTCGGCCTCGCGCATCGCGGCGATCACGGCGGGCTGGGCCAGCGCGCCCCGGAACGCGACCCGGTCGGCGAGACCGAGCGCGGCCGCCCGCGCCTCGGTCGCGGCCCGGATCTCGCCGCCGCCGATCAGCGCGAGGCGCCAGTGCAGACCGGCCGGCAGGGTGGCGAGGGCGTCGAGCAGGTCGTCGTGCCCCTTCTTGGCGACCATGCGGCCGACGCAGAGGAGGCGCAGCGGGTCGGCCGCATGGTCGCCAAGAAGGGGCA
>NZ_LSIX01000917.1:0-226 GCF_001556475.1 Methylobacterium sp. CCH5-D2
GACCCGCGCCCGCGCGCTCGCCGCCCGCGGCGGCGCCGCGACCGCGCTGGTGGCCGAACTGTTCGACAGCGCGGCGCTCGGCGCCCGGATCGACCCGGCCGAGATCGAGCGCGGCACGGAGATCGTGGTGGAGGCCGTGGCCGAGGCCGGAATCCGCGACTGGCTGCACACCGTGTGGCGGCACGATGCGGGCGTCTACCAGCACACCCTGAGCGTGGCGGGCTTC
>NZ_LSIX01000918.1:0-1620 GCF_001556475.1 Methylobacterium sp. CCH5-D2
GGGTGTCGAGATCCTCGCCGAAGATCTTGAGCGCGATCTCGGCGCGCACGCCCGAGAGCATGTGGTCGAGCCGGTGCGAGATCGGCTGGCCGACGTTGACGCTGACGGGCAGCACCGCGAGGCGCCCGCGGATGTCGGTGACGAGTTCGGGCTTGGGTCGCGACCCCGGCTTCAGGTCGATCTCAAGGTCGGAGGAGTGGACGCCTTCCGCGTGCTCGTCGAGCTCGGCCCGGCCGGTGCGGCGACCGATGGACTTCACGTCCTGCATCTCCAGGAGCAGCCGTTCCGCCACCAGTCCGATCCGGTTGCTCTCGGCCAGCGAGATGCCGGGGTTGAAGGTCATGTTGACCGTGAACGAGCCCTCGTTGAACGGCGGCAGGAAGGTGCGTGGCAGGAAGGTCGCCGCGAGCCCGGCCGCCGCCACCGCCAGACCGGCGACCGCCATGACCGGCCGGCCATGCCCGAGCAGGCCGCGCAGCAGGGCGGCGTTCCCGCGCTTAAGCCACTTGAGGAATTGGCTGTCATGCTCCTCCAGTCGCTTGAGGCCCGGCAGCAGGTAGTAGGCCAGCACCGGCGTCAGGGTGATGGAGACGAGGAGGCTCGCCAGGATCGAGACGATGTAGGCCTGACCCAGCGGGGCGAAGAGCCGGCCCTCGATGCCCGACAGGGCGAAGAGCGGCACGAACACCAGCACGATCACCATAGTGGCGTAGACGATGCCGGAGCGCACCTCGTTCGAGGCCTCTACCACGACTGTGAAGACGCTTTTGGGGTTACCCGCTTTACGGTTCTCGCCGAGTCTCCGAAAAATGTTTTCGACGTCGACCACCGCGTCGTCGACGAGTTCGCCGATGGCGATGGCGAGGCCGCCAAGGGTCATCGTATTGATCGACAGCCCGGCGAGGTGGAACACGACCGCGGTCGCCAGGATCGAGACCGGGATCGCCGTGAGCGAGATCGCGGTGGTGCGCACGTTCAAGAGGAAGGCGAACAGCACCACCGCGACGACGACGACGGCCTCCATCAGCACCGTCTCGACGTTGCGTATCGAGGTCTCGATGAAGTTCGCCTGCCGGAAGATGAGCTGGTCGGCGCGCACGCCCTTGAAGGCGCATGCCTCGCCGACGGGTTCGGCCACGGACGGACCCGTCCGATCCGAGCTGCCCTTGCCCGCGTCGGGGCCGCAGGCGTTCAGGCTGGCGGTGATCTCCGCGAGGGCCGTCTCGACCTCGCGGGTGAGCCGCACCGTGTCGACGGCCGGCTGCTTCTCGACCGAGACCACGACCGCGGGCGCGCCCATGTAACCGGCATCACCCCGCTTCACCCGGGCCGCGAAGGAGACCTCGGCCACCTGCCGCAGGTAGATCGGTCGGCCGTTGACGGTGGCGACGACCATGTTGCGCAGGTCGTCGAGGCTCATGCTCCGGCCGAGGTTCCGGATCAGGTACTCGCGGGCGTACTGGTCGGTGAAGCCGCCGCCGGTGTTGGTGCCGAACTGAGCCAGCGCCGTCTCCAGTTGGCCATGGGTGACGCCGAGCGCCCGCAGGGCCGTGGGCTGGGGCGCGACGCGGAACTGGCGCACCTCGCCGCCCATCGGGATCACCTGGGCGACGCCGGGGA
>NZ_LSIX01000919.1:0-1032 GCF_001556475.1 Methylobacterium sp. CCH5-D2
GGCGGGGTCTGGGCCGGGTCGCCGGCCGGCACCGCGCGGCCGCGCAGCGCGTCGATCAGGCCTGCCAGCCCGCCGCCGGGTTCCCAGGTGCCGGTGCGGATATCGATCGTGGCCGTCGTCCCGGCGACGAGGGGGATCTGCGCGGGCAGATGTTCGATGCGGATGCGCACCGGCACGCGCTGGGCGAGCCGGACCCAGGTGTAGACCGGGTTGACGCTCGGCAGGCCCTGGGTGCTCGGCGTCGCGTTGAGCGTGCTGATGCCGCGGGTGATGCTGTCGACCCGGCCGCGCAGCGGCTCGTCATAGCCCATGAGGCGGATCTCAGCGTCCGCGCCGACGCGGACGTTGCGCATCTTCGTCTCCTCGAAGTAGCCGTCGATCCAGTAGGAATCGCTGTCGATGACCGAGACGTTGGGGGTGCCGGTGGTGGCGAAGTCGCCGACGCGCAGGAGCAGGTTGTTGACGTAGCCGTTGACGGCGCTGCGCACCTGCGTGCGCTCGAGGTTGACCTTGGCCTGCGCGAGCTGCGCCTGCGCGAGGTCGTAGGCGGCCTGCGCCTGCTTGGCCATGCCGGCGTAGCGCTGCTTCTCCTCGATCGACGTCGAGAGCGTGGTCAGCGCCGCCCGGCGCTCGGCCTGGACCTGCCGCACCTGGAGGTCGGCGGCACGGTTCTCCAGCTCGGCCCGGGCCCGGTCGAGCGCGACCTTGTAGTCGAACGGATCGATCACGTAGAGCACGTCGCCCTTGTGGACGAACTGGTTGTCGGCGATGCGCAGCTCCACGATCTGCCCGCTGATCTGCGGCGCCATGTTGGAGACCTGCACCCGCACGCGCCCGTCCCGGGTCCAGGGACGCGCGTCGAGATAGATCCAGACCAGGGCGGCCGCCGCCGCGCTGACCGCCAGGACCACGCCGGCGGCCAGGAGCCGCCGCACGCGCCGGGGCCGCGTCGTCCGCCTACGGGCCATGCTGCGTACGGGGGCGGGCGCGTTCCGGGCTGTCTCTTATACACATCTCCGAGCCCACGAGACA
>NZ_LSIX01000091.1:0-3079 GCF_001556475.1 Methylobacterium sp. CCH5-D2
AAGTGGCGCTCGATGCCGGCGCGGTCGAGGCTGCCGGCGCGGGCGGGGGTGAGGAGGGTGAGGAGGAGGGCGAGGATGGTCGCCGCGGACGCCCTCACTCCCCGCCCCCGGCCGCGCGCCCCTCGGGGCGCGCGGCGCCCGGTGCGGGCCGCACCGCCGCCCCCCAGGGATAGCGCCCGACCTTCACGCTGCGCACGGCCTTGAGCGCGGCGGCGTCGATCACCGTGACGTCGCCCGAGACGCCGTTGGTGGTGACGAGTTCCCGCCCGCCCGGCAGCATCGCCACGTGCCAGACCCGGCGCCCGACCAGGATGTAGGCCGTGACCGTGCGGGTGCGCGTGTCGATCGCCGCGACCCGGTCGGAGGGCCCGAGCGCCACGAAGGCGGTGGCGCCGTCCTCCGTGAGCGCGATGCCGACCGGCTGGATGCGGTCGGCCGAGATGCCCTTGATCTCGAACGCGATCGTCTCGACCACCTGCCGGGTCGCCACGTCGATCACCGAGACCGTGCCGCCGATCTCGGAGGAGACCCAGAGCGTCCGGCCGTCCCGGGTGAACTCCGCGTGGCGCGGGCGCTGGCCGACGGGCGTGGCGTCGATCGCCTGGAGCGTCCGCGCGTCGATCCAGTGCACCATGTTGGTGGTCTCGGAGGTCGTCACCGCGAGCGCCCCGTCCGGGCTCACCGCCATGCCCTCGGGCTCGATGCCGACGTCGATCTGGGCGAGCACCCGGCGCGCCTCGGCATCGACCACCGTCGTGGTGGCGTTGTTCTCGTTGGCGATGAACAGGGTGCGCCCGTCCGGCGCCAGCGCGAACTGCTCCGGGTCCTCGCCCGAGGGCAGGTCGTGCAGGAGGCGGCCGGTGTCGGGGTCGATCACCTGCACGGCGTCCGAATCGCTCGCGCAGACGTAGAGCCGGCGCCCGTCCGGCGAGAAGGTGAGGCCGCGCGGGCGCCGGCCGACCGGGAAGGTGCGGGCGACGCTCCAGTCGCGGCTGTCGATCACCGAGACGGTGTTGTCGCGCTCGTTCGAGACGAAGATCTCCTCGGCGCGCGCCGGGCCGGCGAGGAGGGCGAGGACGAGCAGGGCGGGGCGGATCATCGGGAGCCTCCGAAGGCGCGGCAGGCGCTCTCGGGCGCGTCGAGCCCGAGCGTGTCGAGTTCGGTGCGCCGGTGCAGGAAGCCCTCGACCGGGGCGGCCGCCACCACGGCGCCGGGCCAGAGCACGAAGACCGGCTGGCGCAACTGCCCGTTCCAGGCGCGGAAGCTCAGGGCCCGGCCCTTGAAGCCGCCGACCTCGAACCTGTCCGACAGGAGCAGCCGGCGCACCGCCTCCGGGTCGGCGGACTTGAGCTGCGTCGCGGCCTCCGTCACCGCGTGCACCGCCATCCAGCCGGCCCAGTCGACCGGGCCCATCGGGCGCTGCGCCAGCTTGGCGAAGCGCGCCTGCAGCTGCACGGCGGCCCAGGCCTCGACCGGGCGCCCCCAGGCGGCGGGTGAGAGCCCCTGCGTGCCGACGACGGGCCGGGGCGAGGCCGTGTTGTAGACGAGGTTCGGCCCGAACTCCCCGGCCTCGTCGGCCACCGCCACCACGTCGTGCTCGGGGCCGCGGGTGACGAGGGCGAACTCGCGAAGCGCCGAATCGCGCAGGTCCGCGCCGCGGGCGTCGAAGCTGGATTCGGCCACGATCCGCGCCCCGAACTTGCGGGCGCTGCGGCGCAGGGCCTCGGCATAGGCCGCGTCCCCGGCGCCCGGCCCCTGCACCAGCAGGATCCGGGTCCAGCGCTTGTGGGCGAGGAGCTGCACCAGCGCGTCGGCCAGCATGTCGCGCGACGGCAGCACGTGCAGCAGCCGCGCCCGGCAGTCGCGGTCGCGCAAGGCGACGTCCGGCGCGCCGACGTTGAGGATCACCGCGTCGCGGGTCTCGGGCATGTCGGCGAGCGCCAGCAGGTCGGCGGCCGGCGCGTTGACCACGAGGAAGCGGGCGCCCTCCCCCTCCGTGAGGGCCGCGCGCAGGTCGGCCCCCGGCTCGACCACGCTGGTCCTCAGGCTGAAGCGCAGGCCGACGAAGCGGCCGGTGGCGTTGCCGTCGGCGAGGCCGAGCTGCGCCCCGGCGCGGCCCTCGTCGTCCGGCACCGGGGGCTCGTTGTTGAGGGGTTTCGGTCGCTCGACCCGGCGCTCGATGTAGTGGATCGCCAGCGGCGTCGGCTGCCGCGCCTGTGTCGGCGCGCCCCCTTCGGGCGCGGCGTGCGCCGGCCCGAGCAGCGCGGCCAGCGCCAGCGCCGCGGCCACGCGCGCCCGTCCGCCCCCGGCGAGATCGGAGCGTGTCGGCATCCTGCCCCGGCTCGTTTCCATCCCTGTCCTCGGGACCGAGCATAGGCGGGCCCGCACCGCCCGGTATTGGACCAAGGTCCGAGACGCGGCAGTCCGAGCGGGGTGGCGCGCGTCGTACCAAAGCACAATGGGGCGCCCCGCCCGGGCTTGCTACCGTTTTTCCCTGATGCGGGTCTCTCTCCCGCCAAGACGCCGCGCGCCGGCCGGGGCCGCTCGCCCCGGGCAGAGGAGCGCGCGGATGAAGGTGTTTTCGGAGGAAACGGTGATGACCAGACGGCTCCGGCTGACGGGCGGCGCCCTGCTCGGCCTCGCGCTCGGCGGCCTCGTGCTCGGCGCGCTCGCTCACGGCGACGTGCAGCCCCAGCCCGTCGACACCGCCGGGCTCGAGGCGCTGGGCTCCGAGTGGAAGGCCGAGAACCCCTACCGGGGCAACCAGAAGGCGGTCGCGGTCGGCGATTCCGGCTACAACCAGAACTGCGCCCGCTGCCACGGCCTGCAGCTGATCTCCGGCGGGCTGGCCCCCGACCTGCGCTACCTGCCGGTCGGCAAGGAGGGCGACGAGTACTTCGTCGAGCGCATGAAGCACGGGGCCGTGATCAACGGCGTGACCAAGATGCCGGCCTTCGACGGCATCCTCTCGCAGGAAGCCATGTGGGCGATCCGGACCTACATCGAAGCCAAGCACGAAGAGTAGGGATCGTGCTCACGCGACGCGCGCTGCTGGCGGGGCTCGGCGGCCTCGCCGCCC
>NZ_LSIX01000920.1:0-2110 GCF_001556475.1 Methylobacterium sp. CCH5-D2
CGGCCGAGCCCCTGGCCGGCCCCGCCCTGCTGCCGGCCCGCGCCCGCGCCTACGCGCCCTGAGGCTTCGGGGGATCCCGGAGGGCCCTGTGGCCCTTGGGCGGGTTCTCAGGGCGGCGCCCTGAGACGGCGCGGCCATCCCCCCTCAGGACGCGCCCGCCTCCCGCGGCAGGCGCGCGAGCCGGGCGACGAGGGCGGGGTCGTGCAGCAGCGCCATGCGCTCCTTCGGGCCCAGCCAGGAGGCCGCTTCGGCCAAGCTCTCGGCCTCTCCGAGCTTGGCCTCGGCCAGCACGCGGTCCGGCTCGATCCGCCCGCGCGGGCGGGGCGCGGGCGGCACCAGCATCCCGGCATGGGCCTCGGCGAGCGCCGGCTCGGCATGGAGCGCGTGGAGCGCGTCGGCCTCGTCGAGGCCGGCCTCGGCGTTCCGGGCGGCGAGTTCCCCGGCCCGCAGGGCGACGGCGGGGGGATCGCGCTCCTCCGGCGTCACGAGGAGGCCGCGCCGCTTCAGGGCGAGGCCGTAGGCGAGCTGCCCGCTCGCCCAGGAGATCGGGATCGCCAGCACGAGGCCGAGGATCGTCGGCGACATCCAGAGGAAGAGCGAGGTGGCGATGGCGAAGGCCGCCACCCCCGCCACCAGCCCGAGCAGGGTGTGCCAGCGGTGGCGCCTGACGATGTCGCGGAGCGGGATCGAGCCGTCGTCGCGCCGCTGCGGGTTCCAGCCGGTGTCGCGCCCGAGCAGGATGCCCGCGACCGAGCCCGACTGGATCAGCATGGCCACCGGCGCGATCAGCGCCGAGAGCAGGATCTCGAGGGCGCAGGAGGCGACGAGGCGGCCCGCGCCGCCGCAGGCCCGGCGCAGCTCGGCGTTCAGCAGGGCGAGGACCAGCCCCAGGACCTTGGGCGCCAGCAGGACGCCCATGGTCAGCCCGAAGAGCTTGAGCGCGCGCACCGGGTCGAAGCGCGGGAAGACCGGGTAGAGCGCCAAGCCTTGCGGGAAGTATTCGGGCTTGGCGTAGGCCGTCTGCAGCACCAGCGCGATGCCGACGAGGAGCTGGCAGAGCCAGAGCGGCGAGGCGACGTAGCCGGCGATGCCCGTGGCGAAGTGCTGGCGCGAGGCGAAGTGCAGCCCGGCCGCGCCGATGATGCGGCTGTGCTGGAGATTGCCTTGCGCCCAGCGCCGGTCGCGCACCGCCACGTCGATCAGCGAGGGCGGGCTCTCCTCGTAGGAGCCCGGCAGCGTCGGCAGCATGGTGACGGCCCAGCCCGCGCGCCGGATCAGCGCCGCCTCGACGAAGTCGTGGCTCAGCACGTGGCCGCCGAAGGGCGGGCGGCCGGCGAGGTCCGGCAGGCCGCAGGCCTCCGCGAAGGCCCGGGTGCGGATGATGGCGTTGTGGCCCCAGTAGTTGCCGTCGCGCCCCGACCACGCCGAGAGCCCGACCGCGATCACCGGCCCGTAGATGCGGGCGGCGAATTGCTGGAGGCGCGCGAACAGGGTGTTGCGGTTGATGATGAGCGGCAGCGACTGGACGATGCCGGCATCCGGGTCCGCCTCCATGGCGGCGGCGAGCCGCACCACGCAGTCGCCGGTGAGCAGGCTGTCGGCATCGAGCACCAGCATGTGGTCGTAGGCCCCGCCCCAGCGGGTGACGAAGTCGGCGATGTTGCCGGCCTTGCGGTGGTGGTTCTTCGGCCGGTGCCGGTAGTAGAGGCGCGCGTCGGGCCCGAGCCGGTCGCGCAGGCCCAGGAAGGCGCGCTCCTCGGCGATCCAGGCGTCGGGTTGGGTCGAGTCCGAGAGCACGAACCAGTCGAAGGCGGCGCCGAGCCCGGTGGCCGCGACGGATTCGTGCATCGCCTCAAGCCCCGCGAAGGTGCGGGCGGTGGCCTCGTTGTAGACGGGCATCAGGACGGCGGTGCGGCCGGCGAGCGCCGTCGGCGCCGGGGGCGGGGCGCGCTTGCGCAGCAGCACCCCGAAGCCCAGCACCGCGCTGGTGAAGGCGAGCGCGATCCAGGAGAAGGTGAGGAGGAAGAGCGCCACGAGGACGAGCTGCAGGATCGTCGGGCTGCCCGACACCGCGACCGTCTCGTACATCTGCCAGCCGCCATAGGCGGTG
>NZ_LSIX01000921.1:0-15169 GCF_001556475.1 Methylobacterium sp. CCH5-D2
CCCCCGGCCGCGCCCGCTCCGGACCGCCCCGGATCTCGGCGGCCGTCAGCCTCTCGGGCGACCTCTCGGGCCTGCCCGCCGGCCTCGCCAAGCTGCGCCAGGCGGTCCTCGACGGCGACGGCGCGGCCGCGTGGGAACTCGCCGCGCGCGCCGCGGACGGCCGCGGCCTGACTCGCGACCTCGCGCTCGCCGCCAAGCTGTTCGAGAAGCTGGCCTCCGCCGGCTACGCCCCGGCCCAGTACAAGCTCGGCGGCCACTACGAGAAGGGCTCGGGCGTGGTGCGCGACCTCGCCCAGGCCAAGCTCTGGTACGGCCGCGCGGCCGAGCAGGGCCATGCCCGCTCCATGCACAACCTTGCGGTGATCTACGCCGAGAGCCCGGGCGCCAACGGCAAGCCGGACTACGCCTCGGCGGCCTCGTGGTTCAGGCAGGGCGCCGAGTACGGCCTGCGCGACAGCCAGTACAACCTTGGCGTGCTCTACGCCCGCGGCCTCGGGCTCGGCCAGGATCTGGTGCAGTCCTACGTCTGGTTCTCGGCCGCCGCCGCGCAGGGCGACGAGGACGCGGGGCGCAAGCGCGACGACGTCGCCAACAAGCTCGGCCCGGCCGATCTCGCCAGCGCCAAGACGCTGGCGGCCACCTTCAAGCCGCGCAAGCTCGATCCGGTGGTGAACGAGCCGCCGCAGGCGCCGGAGGGGGGCGGGGCGATGACGCTGCTCGGCGCGCCCGCGCCCAGCGCGCCCGCCTTCACCCCGGCCTCGCGCGCCCGCGGTGTCTGACGGGGCGGGTCGCCGCATGCGGGAACCCCTCCCGGCGGCATCCGTATAACGCTTGGCCGTGCGGCTCGCGCCGCACGGTCCCGTCGCGGCCATGTCGGCCGCGATCTTGCCGCGGCCCCGCCGGTCCGCGGACGGCGGCCGAGCGGAGGGTGAATGGCGCGCCTGAATCCGGTCCCGATGGGGGCTGTCATCCTCGGCGTGGCCGGGCTGATCCCCTTCCTCGGCTTCGCCGCCCTGTCGGTCGCGGGCAACGACGGCGGGCTCGGCACGCTGGGCCTGAGCCCGCGCACGATCCTCTCGGCCTACGGCGCGGTCATCGCCTCCTTCCTCGGCGGGATCCGCTGGGGCGCGGCCGCCGCGCGCAACGCCGGCAGCGGCGACTACCTGCTGGCGATCGTGCCCTCGCTGGTCGCCTGGGCGGCGCTCGCCGCCCCCGCCCCCTGGGACCTGCGCATCCTCGGCGTCCTCGTCCTGGCCTGGGGCCTGGTCGATCAGGACATGCCCCGGCGCGGTATCGTTCCGCGCTGGCTCGGGCGGCTGCGGCTGGTCCTCTCGGGCGTCGCCGGCGCGGCGCTCCTCGTGGCCGCCTGAGCGATCCTTCGCCGATCCGTGCCGCCCGCCCGCCGGGCCCGTTGCATTCGCCCGCGCGCGACCGCATATCGCCTCCGCGTTTTTTCGGGCCGGTCCGGCTCGGTCGCGATGGAGGCGCTGCGGTGAGCGAGACGGTGGAGCGACACGAATTCGGTGCCGAGGTCGGGCGCCTGCTCGACCTCGTGGTGCACGCCCTCTACTCCGACCGCGAGATCTTCCTGCGCGAGCTGGTGGCCAACGCCGCCGACGCGATGGACCGGCGCCGCTTCGAGGCCCTGACCTCGGCCGCCAGCGCCCTGCCGCCCGACGCGAAGGTGCGCATCGCCCCCGACAAGACGGCGCGCACGCTCACCGTCTCGGATGCCGGCATCGGCATGACCCGCGAGGACCTGGCGCAGAACCTCGGCACCATCGCGCGCTCGGGCACGCGGGCCTTCTCGCAGACGCTGGAGAGCGCCCGGGCCGAGGACCGGCCGAGCCTGATCGGCCAGTTCGGCGTCGGCTTCTACTCCGCCTTCATGGTGGCCGACCGCGTCACCGTCACGTCGCGCCGCGCGGGCGCGGAGGAGGCCTGGACCTGGGCGTCCGAGGGCCAGGGCAGCTACACGCTGGAGCGCGCCGAGAGACCTGAGCCCGGCACCGACATCGTGCTCCACCTCAAGGCCGACGCGGACGAGTACCTAGAGCCCTACCGGCTCGATCACCTCGTGCGGAAATGGGCCGATTTCATCACCGTGCCGATCGCGATCGTCCAGGACGGGCGCGACGAGGCGGCCAACCAGGGCACCGCCCTGTGGCGCAAGCCGCGGAGCGAGGTCACGCCCGAGCAGTACGAGGCGTTCTACCGCTCCGTCGGCATGAACTTCGACAAGCCCTGGGCGACCCTGCACTGGCGGGCGGAGGGACAGCTCGAGTTCTCGGCGCTGCTCTTCGTGCCCGGCATGAAGCCCTTCCAGGCGCTGGAGAACGAGCGGCAGAGCAAGGTGCGGCTGCACGTGCGCCGCATGTTCATCACCGACGAGGCGGAGTTGCTGCCGCCCTGGCTGCGCTTCGTCCAGGGCGTGGTCGACACCGAGGACCTGCCCCTCAACGTCTCGCGCGAGATGCTGCAATCGACGCCGGCGCTGGCCCGCATCCGGCGCGCCGTCACCGGCCGCGTCCTCTCAGAACTCGCGACCCGCGCGAAGGATGGAGCGGAGTACCAGAGCTTCTGGGAGAATTTCGGCCCCGTCCTGAAGGAAGGCATCTACGAGGACCACGAGCGCCGCGAGGAGATCGCGCCGCTGCTGCGCTTCCGCTCCTCGGCCGTCGAAGGCTGGACGAGCCTGCCCGACTACGTCGCCCGCATGAAGGACGGCCAGGAGGCGATCTACTACCTCGTCGCCGACGACGCCGAGGCACTCGGATCCTCGCCCCAGCTCGAGGGCTTCCGGGCTCGCGGGCTGGAGGTGCTTCTCCTGTCCGACCATGTCGACGCCTTCTGGCCCGAGGCGCTCGCGCGCTTCGCCGACAAGCCGCTGCAATCCGTCACGCAGGGCGGCCTCGACCTCTCGAAGTTCCCCGCCGCGGGTGAGGCCGAGGCGGCGCCCGCCGGGATCGACGTGCTCGTGGCGGCGATCAAGGCGGCTCTGGGGAGCGACGTCGCGGACGTGCGCACCACCGACCGTCTGGTCGACAGCGCGGTCGTGCTCTCGGCCGGCAGCGGCCCGGACCTGCAGATGCAGCGCCTCCTGCGCCGCGCCGGCCGCGGCGGCGGCCAGGCGGTTCTGGAGATCAACCCGCGCCATCCCCTGATCCGCGCGCTCGCCGAGGGCGAGGCCGAGGCCGTGCCTGCGGCCGCGGGCACCCTCCTCGATCTGGCGCGAATCCAGGATGGGGACATTCCACGCGATCCCGTGGCCTTCGCCCGGACGATCACCGCCGCGCTCGCCGCGGAGCGGGGAGCCTGATCCGAGCGGTCCTGCGGCTGGCCCGGATCAACTGGCATCTGGGACTTGCCGGGGATGGCCGCTTTCCGAACCCGAAGCGGCGCCGGACCGGCTTGCCACACCGCCGACGCTTCGCTATAGCCCCGACATCGAGACACCGGCCGTAGCCCGCCAGCGCGCGGGCGATCCCGCGGGCCGGTTCATCGATGCGACGCCAGGGTGCTGAAGCGCCGACGGCGTCGTTGGAGAGGTGGCAGAGCGGTTGAATGCACCGCACTCGAAATGCGGCATGGGTGCAAGCCCATCGGGGGTTCGAATCCCCCCCTCTCCGCCAGTCTTGCTAAAAGCTCAATCGTCACGGTAAGTTGCTGATACGCAACGTGTTCGTACGGCCCGACTGGTACATTCGGGTGGTACATATGCCCTTACCGATGGCACGTCCCTGGAAGCATCCCGACAGCGGCATCTACTACGTCCGCAAGGCCGTCCCTGCTCAGCTGCAGCCGCTTGTCGGCCGAGCCATCGAGAAGCTCAGCCTTCGCACGAAGGATCCCGAGGTCGCCCGCGCCCGATTCGCTGATGCGATCCGCGAGATCGAGGCACGCTGGGCGACGCTCGCATCTGGCCCGCAGGAGCTGAGCGAGCGCGAGGCGCACGAACTAGCCGCCCCGGCCCATGACCGTTGGATCGCCCTGCACCGCGACAACCCGAGTCAGAATCTCTGGCGCACCGACCTTTTCGCGCGCCTGTGGCAGCCCCGCCGTGTCGGGCTGTGGGGCCATCCCGACGTCGTCCACCAGGTTCTGCACGGCGCCTACGCCGACAGGGGCGAGGACGACATGGAGGCGTGGTGCCTCAAGCAGGCCGACTTCCTGATCGCAAAAAAGGGCTTGCAGCTCGACGCCGACGGGCGTCGCACGCTGGCTCAGGCGGTCTCTGCGGCCATCCAGCGCGCGAGTCTGGCCCTCGAACGGCACACGCTCGGCGACGTGGCGGAGACGCTGCCTGAGCGTGCACCGTTCGCGGGTCGAGCGCCCGCGCCGCGCCCGGCGCCGACGGCAAAGGTCCTATTCGACGACTTGGTGAAGGGGTGGGCTGCCGAGCGCAAGCCGGTGGAGAAGACGGTCTACGACTGGACGCGGGTCATGCAGCAACTCGCCGCGTTCCTCGGCGACGACGATGCCACGCGGGTCACAGCCGACAAGCTCGTCGCCTGGAAGGACAGCCTCGTGGCATCGGGACTATCCGCCAAAACTATCCGTGAGAGCCGTTTGGCGCCGGTGCGGGCGGTGCTGCGCTGGGGTGTCGATAACAGACGGCTTCCCGAGAACCCAGCCGAGCGCATCACCATCAGCGTCAAGCAGAAGCCGGGCCAGGGCAAGCGCGGCTTCAAGGACGCCGAGGCGGCTCAGATCCTCGCGGCAGCGGCGGGCGAGCGCGACCCGGTCAAGCGGTGGGTGCCGCTGGTGTGCGCATACTCGGGCGCTCGGCTGTCGGAGGTCTGCCAATTACGCGTGGAGGATTTCAGCGAGGTCGACGGCGTCGCGGTGATGCGCTTCGATGCCGAGGCCGGCTCGCTCAAGAACGTCGGTTCGGAGCGCACCGTGCCCTTGCACTCCGCGCTCATCGCCGCAGGCCTCCTCAACTATGTACGTGGGCGCGGGGGAGGTCCGCTGTTTCCCGACCTGCCACCGGACAAGTTCGGCAAGCGCGGCGGCAACGGTACGAAAATCCTTGGGCGATGGGTGCGCAGCCTAGGGCTAACCGACACACGGCTTGCACCGAATCATTCCTGGCGGCACCGGTTTAAGACGCTCGCGCGCAACCACGGCCTCGCTGGCGATGTGACCGATGCTATCACCGGTCACGCGCATCGCTCCGTCGGTGATCAATACGGCGAGTACGACGTCAGGGCGATGAAGCGTGAGCTTGAGAAAATTCCGTCAGGGCCATGATCGTGAACAGACCTAACGTCGTGACGTGATCATCGAGCACTGGCGCTCATGGGTGCCCTTAGGGGAGCTTCCGTGGGGCCGCCGCCGAGCCCCGCGCTGGGTCGAGGACGAGGGCCGATTCGGCGGCGTATGGGTGCTCTGGATCAACCCGGAAGCGGGTAAGGTGAAGACGAAGCAAGGTCGTGAGGTACCTCTGCACCCACAACTCGTCGAGATGGGCTTCCCGGCATCCGTCGTGGGCTTACGCGACGAACGCTTATTTCTCGTGCCGGACCGCGGAGGTCGGCATCGCGGGACCGCTGCAGGGGGGTGGAGAACCGCCTGAGCGAAGCTGCGCGCGAGCACATCGACGATCCAGGGGTAAGCCCGAATCACAGCTGGCGGCACCGCTTTCGCACGATAGCCACCGACGCGGGCGTGGCGGGCAACGTGATCGACGCGATCTGCGGCTGGTCTGCCAAGAGCGTCGGCGAATGTTACGGCAGCGTCTCGCTAAAAGCTCGCGCGGATGCTATTGCGCGTTTGGAAAGAGTTGAGATCTAATATTCAGACCTAGCCATTCCGACGTAAATTTCTTATTCATCCGATGAAGATCCTTCGTTCGCCGGTTCGGATATCCGTCTCAGAGACGGTAGCACGCCTGACAGCGGCGGCCACAACATCAGCATGTCGTGCCACATTTCGCGATGATCAGCTATCCTCCGTCCTTGAGGCGAACCCCCCGCATAAGGGGTGTTGGCGACCATGTGTCGGTTGAGGTCGGGAGACCCGCCGTTCCACTATGGCGGCCCCCGCTCGCCGAGGGCGGTCTTGGCCTTGTCCACGCTTGCGCGTGCCACCGACGAGGCATCTTCATCGCGAGCATTCCTGGCATTCCTGACCGCCCGCCTGGCCGCCATGAGCTCACGGACGAGCCCCTGCCGGCGCGCCTCCGGCAGCAAAGGGTTCGTCATCCGCCAGAGCCGGCCGCGAACGACGAAGTAGCGTCCATCCGGCGTGACGGGATACACCTGTCGGCCCACATGAGCGGCCACGTCACTTGCTCTTGCCGCCCTCCTTGCCGAGCTCGGCCTGGGCGGCCGACGACGAACGCGGGTTCGACTTGCCCTCCTTGGCGGCCTTGGCGTTCGATTTTTTGGCGGTCTCGCTTCCGTGGCCCTTCTTCTCGGTCATGGCCATCCCTTCCGTCCTGATCGAGAACGCCAGGATGGGGAGGTGGTTTGCCAAGGCGTGGGCAACGGGTTGCGCATCGAAACTGCCGGAGATGGTTGAGGAAGGGTGCCGTTCCCGTAGCGGCATTCCCGACAGCTTCGGCCGACGCGCTACTTTCGAAGGCGCGCTACTCGTCTATCCCGAGGGCCGACAGACGTTACCTACCTGACTGAACCATCAGGTCGGCGACCAGGTGGAAGGCCGATTGCCTATCGATTTGGACCGGATGGTACGGCCAGAAATCCCGAAGCACGGGAGCGTGCGGGTGCCTGAACCTCTTGTGCCCCGGATCGGAACTGAACAGGCTTGCCGCGGGCGAAATCTTCTCAGCGAAGTCGGGCTGCCAGTTCTTACGCGATCCATGGTGCATGACCTGGAAAATAGCCGTTCGGCAGATCCTCACGTCGCCGAAGAACTGCAAAAAGCCGTCACATCTCTGGGGACTGTCGAGAAACATATCCCCAGTGTGCAGTTGGGAAAATCGGTTTGCCTCGTCCCTAAGGCCAACAGGATGAGACGTCCAAACCGTAGACAGCTTTGACGAACGCCCAGGGGACCCGAGTACAACGAAAGCGATATGAGGTTGCGCGGCCTCGAAAATGACCCGAAATTTTGATCGTAGGCAGCTTTTAGGTCGTCGAGCGCCGTCACCCGATTGGCGTGGTCAGTGCGAAATCGGTCAAGGATTGGCGCGACCTTGCTCAGGAACGCTGATGTGACGCGCGGTAGCATTCGAGCGTCGTTGTAGGGCACGAACTCCCAGAAGGTCGGAACGACGATCCTCCCCGCCTCCGCGAGAAAGCTTACGCGAGGGTCCGACCCGGCGGTCAGGCCTAGGTCGTCCGAGACTTCATCGGGCGGCTGCCCAAGCTCGGGTTTGAGGTTCCCGTCGCCGACGTCGACGGGGCCATCGATAGGCGCGTCAGGTGGCTGCGGCTTCGGTCCTTCGCCGTCCACCGATGGAACGAACACCACGCGTTGTATCTCGCTACCTTCAAGTCCGGAGAGGAACCCTGCGGGATCTACGAAGAAGCCGAAAATCTCGTCCGTTGCGCCTATCCTGTTCTCGATGGCGATCATGAGCCTTTGCCAGAGAGGTACGTAAGGCAACAGCACTAGCTCGACGACTTGACCCCTCAGCAGCGCAACGAAGCCGCTGATGTGATCTCTGTCGAAATGGGAAATCGTAACCAGATTCAGCCGATCAGGGCCGCAATGGTCGCGTCGGTCGCCGTAGAACATGATCGCGTCGTCGAGCAGTGACTTTGTCGACGTCGTGCCGCAGTCGAATACCCATCCGATTGAGCTGCCGCGGCCGAATCTGCGGATGATGCCTGTCGCGAAGAGCCCTTGTCCGACCGGCCACCAGTCGAGGATTAGCTCGAACGCGGTGCCCTGTACGCCTCCCTGCACGAATTTATCTGGTGATGGGCGAATGATCGTTCCCGCCGCTGCCATGTAGGCGTGAGCCTCGGCAAGAGTTGCTGGGGCTAGGTTAGAGTGACTGCCGCCCTTGATCTGGGCGATGACACGGTGATTGATGTCTCGGCCGGGCCTAGTGAAGTGTGCGAGGATCTGCTGATTGTTCAACGGTGGATTCAGCGCGAGCATCCGCTTGATCAGTCGAATTTCGCCAACCGTCAGTGTCTTGGCGCCGCTCATAGAAGCTTGCCTGCCCCATTCGTCGGTTCAAGGTGTCGGTCCGGTTCAAGCCCGTCAATCTGCGAACCGCACCATGCCATGGGACATACCAGCCAGACGCTCGATCCGGGCGGCGGCACGCACGACGACGTTCATGTCAATCCGGGTCAGATCCGCCGACAAAGCATAGGCCCTCAGATACTCGGCCGAGGCCGGCTTCAGGCCCGCCCGTGCCGAGACAAGGTACGCCACCGCCTCCCCCTCTACCTCCCTCTCGTCGTTGCCCAGACCTTTCCGCGAAGGCCATCCGCTCTCGACCTTGGAGCTGCCGGCCTCGCAGCCTCCCATATGGCCGCAAAAGATGTGTCCGAGTTCGTGAGCGAGGGTGACGAACATCTTGAAATCGCTCATCCGCAAGGTCGAAAGGGCCGACAGGTCAGCGGATGCGCTTCAGCGACGCGAATCGGTCCACGACGTCGGGTTCGACCTCCTCGACAGGCATCGACCATCGCGGTCGCGCCTCTCCGAGATGCAGAAGCGTGATTGCCTGATCGAACGCCGCGGCATGGACGGTGAATTCTTCGACCTCCTCGTCGAACCACACCCCGGCGGGATGAGCGATGCCAGCACGGCACTCGTCGACGAGGTGCGGCTGTGCGGCGCCCGACGTAGCCGGGATTTCGAGCGGTTCGCCCGAGGTCTTGAAGTATCGGCCCGTCTTGAAGGCGGCCTCGCTTGATCGACCCCATAGCGCGAACCCTTCGGTCGAGACGACCATCACCGACCGCCGCTCCGTGTGCCTTAACCACCGTAGGACGGCCGCGGTCAGGGATACGCCGTACCGGTCGGCGAGCGCGCCAAGCTCGTCTAAGGTAGGCTTCGCCTTGGGGTCGATCTGCCGCCGGAGGTCGTGGGACGGCATCAGCAGCGTGGCCGCGAACTCGTCGGCCTCCTTCTCAATGTCCTGGCCGGCTGCCCGACCGACACTGTCCGCCTTGCACCGAATGCCGTCGGGCGGGAGAAGATGGCGGTGAAGCAGATAGTGGCCGACCTCATGCGCGACGGTGAAGCGGCGACGACCATCCCTGGCCGCCGAGTTGCTGATGATCAGCCAGCCACCCTTCTCCCGCACGGGGACCAGGGCGCCCTCGAACCCTTCAAGCTCCTCGCTCACGATCTCCAGCACGGGGTCGCCCGGCCAGACGTTGCGAGAGTAGTCGATGATGAGCGCCTCGACGTCGACGGGATAGCGGTCAGCCGCGTCGATGCCTTTGACAAGGTCCAGCATCTGCGTGAGTTGGTTCGCCCACCTTGCGGGGGACCTGTGCGCCGGCGCTGCCATTGCTGACCCGATTCGATTTCAAGCACAGCGTCTCAGGGCTCCTGGATCGGCGCAACGTCGGGTTGGCACTGCGCTACTTCTTGAACGTCTCGGTGATGCGCCGGATCTGCTCCTTCACGCTCGGGTCCAGGCCCTTGTACTTCCGGAAGAAGGCCTCGTCCTCTGCTGTGGCGAGGTCGGCCCGCTCGTCCATAAGGTAATCAGAGGTCACCCCGAGCGCCTTGGCGATCCTGTCGATCTTGTCGGCTGAGGGGCGCGGCGGGTTCTTGTTCTCCAACTCCCACACGTACGACTTGCTGGAGCCGGTCATCTCGCCGAGCTGATCCAGGGTCAGCCCGGCCTTCTTCCGGAGCTCCTTGATCTTCTCACCGAAGGTCGCCACCGCCGCCGTCTCCCTGGCCGCTCGAAAAAGAATCGTAAAAGTTCGCCGTAGCGTAACACCTGGGCCTTGCATCGCGATACGGCCGCACCCATGTTCGGTCTAGACATACTTTTTAACACGCTAACGAGGTAGCGTCGCCGGAGCTCGCCATGGACGCGAAAGCCCCTTCGACCCCTACCGAAGACGCCCTGGGCGCAACGTCTTCGGATACGGCATCGCCCGACCAGGGCTTGCCCATCCGACTTGCGTTGTCCGGGGGCGGCGTCCGTGCCGCCGCGTTCCACGCAGGCGTGCTTCGCCGGCTGGCTGCCGACGACCTGCTGGAGCGGGTCACACACGTCTCCACGGTCTCGGGCGGCAGTCTCCTCGTCGCTGCGGCCATGTCGGCGAATGGCTTGAGCTGGCCGAGCTCGGCCACTTATCGCGACAGCGTCTTCCCGGCCCTGCGACGCCTGCTCACGACGGTCGATCTGTTCTCCGCCCCCGCGATTGGCTGGACCGGGTTGATGCGCTTCAACCGTAGGCTGCTGACCGCGCGGTCGAGCGTGGTGGCGGACCTCCTTGTCGAGCGATGGGGAGTGAAAGGTCGCGTCATGGACCTGCCAGCCACGCCGTGCTGGTCGATCAACACGACCTCCCTGCACAGCGGCAAGAACTGGCGGTTCTCCTCTCGCGAGATGGGCGACTGGGTCTTCGGACGCCATTATGCCCCGGACGTCAGGCTGGCCGACGCCGCGGCCGCTTCCGCCGCGGTGCCCTATGTCCTGGGCGCCCTCTGGCTCGACCTACCCGCCGAGGGCTGGTTCCAAACCGATCCCGCGACGCGGAAGCCGCTTAAGCGAACGCAGCCGCCGACGACACGGATCGGCCTTTGGGACGGCGGCGCCTACGAAAACCTCGGCCTTGAGGCGGTCTACAAGCCGGGGCAGGCGCCCGATCCGGACGCGTTCGTGATCTGCAGCGACGCCTCGGGGCCAGTCCCGCCGTTCGGGGCCGCATCACCCTTCGCCATCCTGAAGGGACGCTTGGCCGGTCCGAGACTGTTCGACATCGCCTCCGACCAGATCCGCGCTCTGCGTTCCCGCATGTTCATGCGCGACGTCGAGGGAGGGACCCTGCGGGGAGCCCTGTTCAAAATGGGCGTCTCCGTGCGCGACGTGGACATCCGCATCGGGCGCGTGCGGCCCGAGAGGGATTACGATGGCTACCTTCGAGATGCGGACGTCCGCGCGGCGCTCGGCCATCCCACGGATCTTCGGGCGATGTCCCCGGCAGTCTTCGAACGGGTTGCGCGCCACGGTTTCGAGGTGGCCGACACCGTCCTGACCAACCACTCGCCCGACCTGTTTCCCGAAGATCATCGCTGGCAGCCGGCGGCGGACACCCGGCTCTGACCCTCGGAACAAGGAGAGACATCATGCCCGCCTACGTCACCTTCTATCCTCTCGGGAACGCGGACGGCGCGCTCATCGAGCTCGCGAACAAGCAGATGCTGTTGATCGACTACGGCAACCAGCGTAACCCGAACGACCCGCAGGATCAGCGCTGCGACCTGGCCGAGGAACTGCGTAAGGTCCTGCGCAAGGGGAACCGCGACTCATTCGACGTCGTCTGCTTCACGCACTTGGACGACGACCACTGCCAGCGCATGGGCGAGTTCTTCTGGCTGCGCCACTCCACCGCCTACCAGGGCGATGACCGCATCAAGATCGACGAGCTCTGGGTCCCTGCCTGCGCGCTCACCGAGACGAACCTCACGGGAGACGCACGCTTCGTGCGGCAGGAGGCTCGCCACCGCCTGCGTGAGGGCAAGGGCATCCGCGTCTTCTCCCGCGCCGAGCGCCTGAAGGACTGGATGGCGGCTGAGGGCATCGACTACGAGAGCCGAAAGCACCTCTTCGTCGACGCCGGCAAGCTCGTGCCCGGCTACGAGAAGTCGAGCGCGGCGGCGGCGGAGTTCTTCGTCCACAGCCCGTTCGCTTGGCGGCAGGACGAAGGCACTGTGGTCGACCGGAACGGCGACAGCATCGTGTTCCAGGCGACGTTCGTGGACGGCGGGGAGGAATCCTACGCCCTCTTCGGTTCGGACGTGGATTACCTCGCCCTCACCGACATCGTGAGCATCTCGCGCCGTTACGGCAACGCCGACCGGCTGCAGTGGGATCTCATGAAGCTGTTCCACCACTGCTCGTACAAGTCCTTAGGTCCGGAGCGGGGTGTGACCGAGACGGAGGCTGTCCCGAACGTGAAGTGGCTGTTCGAGACCCAGGGTCGGAAGCGCTGCACCATCGTGTCGCCGAGTTGGCCCATTCCCACCCCTGGCACCGTCGAGGACGCCGACAAGCAGCCACCGCATCGCCAGGCCGCCAACCACCATCGCCGCGTCGTTCGCGAAAAGCAGGGCGATTTCATCGTCACGATGGAGCCTGCGGTCGGTAAGCCCAAGCCCGTCCGCTACGAGATCAGCCGCTATGGCGTGGGCCTCGCGCTCGCCGCGCCGAGCGTGGCGGCGGCATCGACCACGTCGACGGCGCGCCAGGGCTGAGCACGATGGCCTGGATCGACGATTGGTCCCTCGTTCCGGATCGGGGGCTTTCCTCGCCGCAAGCCAAGGCGGTGCTGGCCTATCTGGACTCGGCCGTCCAGGTCGCCCGTGTCATCGAGGCCCGTCGTCACCCGGGCGGGGACGAGATGATCGTCGCAGACGTCCAGACGGGCGCGCCACAGCGACCCGTTGTTGAGATCGAGCGCATCGAGCGCATCGGCATCGTATTCGGATCAGCGGCGGCCATGCCGATGGTCATGATGCTGCGGGATGGTTTTCCGGATACCGAGCACCAGCAGCTGGTGCCGGACGGCTTTCCGGCCGCGATGTGCATCGACGACAGGCCCTGGGACGAAGCGCGCCTCACCTGGACGCCGGCCGAGATGCTCCAGCGTATCCAACTCTGGTTCCGGCGTGCTGCGCGCGGGGAGCTCCACGACCCGCACCAGCCGGTCGATCCCTTCTTCGGGCTCTCGCCGCTAAAGATCGTTGTTCCAGCCTCCGTACTGTCGCGCGCCGAGAGCGTGGAACTCGTTGGCTTCCGCACCACGCCGGACGACCCGGAACTCTTCACCGTCATGCCGGCCGGCTCCATGCCGTATACCGCGGACGCTAACCGGCTGATCCCTGTCACCTACTGCGTGCCGCCCGAGCGGATGTCCCGCATGAGGAAGGCACCGCGCAACGTGGCGGCCCTTGGTGCGCTTCTCGCCGAACGAGGGGTCGACCTGCTTGGGGACTTGAAGAAGCGGATGCGCGCCTGGGCCGGTTCGGAGGAACGGGACCGAGCACGGCTCCATGGGGTCCTTGCCATCATCGTCGCCTTTCCCGTCGTCGCTCCGGATGGCAGCCATAGGCCGGGGCTCCTCGACCTACGCGTATTCATCACGCTGAAGTCGTTAGGCGAGATCGGGGTGGCCCTCGGACAACTGCATGCCCATGCAAACGCGGCCGCGTCCGGCTTCGCACGCGCGATCCCCGCCGGCGTCATCGACGAGGCCGCACTCGTCGCGTGCCAGGTGCAAATGGCGCAGGTGCATCGGGCGTTCGATCCCGATTGGGCGGCGACGCTGGCCGGCGGGACCGGCCGGGACGCTCGGAAAGTCGTGTTGGTCGGCGCCGGCGCCATCGGGTCACACGTAGCCGAGTACCTTGTCCGGGAGGGCCGGTTCGATTGGACCGTGGTCGATGACGACCGGCTGCTTCCCCACAACCTAGCGCGCCACACGCTTCGCGCGATGGAGAATGGGCATATCAAGGCTTCCGCGCTAGCAAACCGGCTGAACTACATCTTCAGGCCGACCACGGAAGCGCCGGTGGCGCGATCCATCGACGTCAACGTCCTCCGGCCCGGTGAAAGGAATGGCGAGCTCAAGGAGGCGCTCGCGGCGGCGTCGGTGATTATCGACGCGTCCGCCTCCGTTGCGGCCAGCCGCCATCTGGCCGACCTAGACGCGCCGGGAAGGCGGGCCAGCGTCTTCTTCAATCCGTCTGCCGAGGCCGTGGTGGCGTTGGTCGAGCCGGAGGATCGATCCCTGACGCTTCGCGACCTTGAAGCGCAATACTACCGCGCTGTGCTCCAGCGTCCGGAACTGGAGCGCCACCTCACGGCGGTCGGGGAGCGCTTCGCGTACACCGGTGCGTGCCGCGCCGTCACCAACCGCGTTCCGGAGAGCCGGATCGCCCTGTTATCCTCCCTTGCGGCCACAGGTCTGGCGCAGGCGCTCGGGCAAGCTGGGGCGTCGATCCGAGTATGGTCCGTGGACCTCGACGGCCGGGTCTGCGTCAGCAACCCGAGGACGGCGCCGGTGACGCGGTATCCCCTGCTGGATTGGGAGATCACCGTAGACGCGGATGCGCACGCCCAAATGGTCGCGATGCGGGTCGGGGTCTTGCCAAGCGAGACGGGCGGGTCCGCCGTCGGCATCGTCGACAGCCTCGCTCGCAAGGTGCACCTCGTCGAGCCCCTGCCGGCGCCTCCGGACAGCAAGGGGTCGCCGACCGGGTTCGAGCGCGGCATCGCCGGGCTTTCGGATGACGTGACCGGCAGGCTGGCCAGGACCATGGACCAGACCCAGTACATCGGCGAATGGCATTCCCACCCACCGCAGCACCCTTTGACGCCGAGCCCCACGGACGTCGTCCAACTCTGCCGGTCGGCGATGAACGCTTCGCTGGAGAGCCTGCCGGCTCTGTCCTTCATCGTCGGCGACGACGGGCTCAATGTCCTCATCGGCGAGACCGGGCGACTGTAGAGCGCCTGTTAGACACGATGCGGTTTCAACACGATCCGCCTGGTCGCGCTCGGGTACCCGCGCGGACCATGCCCGCGACCTCCCCGAGACGAGCCGTTGGCGATGTTGTCCCCCGTTCGGCGGCGGCATTCAGGGTTGTATGGGCCACAGGACGACGCTCGTTCGCGCCAATATATTAGGATTATATTCTTGACAACCATGGCCGGTTCGGTCATGCTGACGGTGTTGGCCGGTGAGTTGGCACGACCGCGCCGCTCGCCCCGTCCGCAGCCAGGAGAGCTTGATGACCCGACGACACGAACCGAGCATGCCGCGACCGGCGGCACCGCCCCCGTACCGGACCCGCTCCGGCCACCCCACCCGCATCTTGCAAGGCCCCCTCCCGGGGGCCTTCGTCGTTTCAGGGGACCTGCGATGAGCGCCCGCGCCAAGTCCGACCGCGCCAGCCTGCCGGCCCGCGTCGCCGAGACCCCGCTCGCACTCCGGCCGCCCGCGCTCGTACTGTTCGGCCGAGACGGCGGCGGCCGACCCCGCGCCGC
>NZ_LSIX01000922.1:0-319 GCF_001556475.1 Methylobacterium sp. CCH5-D2
CGCCTACCAGGCGAGTGTCAAGCCGCCGCGGCCGGCGACGTTGGCCTGTCCGCTGGTCGAGAAGCCGACGCCACCTGAGACGAACAGGTTGTCGGAGACCCGCGCGACGCCGCTCGCCCCGAAGCCCGTCTCGCCCCGGTAGGTGCCGAAGCTCGTCGAGACCGCGAAGGTCTTGCCCGCCGGCAGCACCGCGCCGGTCAGTGCCAGGGCGATCGCGGTTCCCTGGTAGGCGCCGCGCATCTCGCGCTGCAGCCGACCGACGCTGCTCTCCAGCGCACCGACCCGTCCGCCAAGCGCGTCGACCCGCCCCTCCAGCGCG
>NZ_LSIX01000923.1:0-689 GCF_001556475.1 Methylobacterium sp. CCH5-D2
CCCGCCCTCGGGCCTGTTTCCCCGCCTCGGCACCAAGGTACGCAAGGGCGATGTGCTCGCCACGGTGACCCCGCCGGTCCAGGCAATCGACGTCTCCGACATGCGCCAGCGCCAGGGCGAGCTCGACCAGCAGATCGCCATCGTCGAGCGCCGGGTCGAACGCTTCAGGCGCCTTGCCACGACGGGCGCCGTCGCCCAGACGCAGCTCGACGACGCGGTCGCCGAGTTGAACGGCCTGCACGACCGCCGCGCCGCCCTCGACAAAATCCGGCAGCAGTCCGAGACCCTGGTCTCGCCGGTCGACGGGGTGGTTGCGCAGGCGACCGCCGTCGCCGGCCAGATGGCGGCGCCCGGCGCCATGGTCTTTCAGATCGTCGCCCCCAACCGCCTCTGGGTCGAGGCCCTCAGCTTCGACGCCCTGACGGCGGCCCAGGACGCCACGGCACGGCTCGCCGACGGGCGCACTCTGAAGCTCGCCTACCAGGGCACGGGGCTGGCCGACCGCAACCAGGCCATCCCGGTGCAGTTCGCGGTGCAGGGTGACGCCTCCGGCCTGCGGGTCGGCCAGTTCGTCACCGTGCTGGCCGGGACCGACACCGAGCAGTCCGGCCTGGCGCTGCCGCGCTCGGCCGTCGTGCGCACCGGCAACGGGCAGGACGTCGTCTACGAGCACACCACCGCCGAGCGCT
>NZ_LSIX01000924.1:0-23234 GCF_001556475.1 Methylobacterium sp. CCH5-D2
AACCCGAACGTGTTGGGCAAAAGCGCAGCTTGCGGCGTCGGAAACATCGCGGGTCTTCCTGGATGCGGCGGAGCGGCCGCGGCTCCGGGATAGCCGACCCCCGGGATGCGGCCAAGCGGGCGCCGGTCGGTACTCCGAAAGACCGTCGCCCGTCGGGGGCCGTGCTACTGCGCCGGCTTCGGGGCCGGCGCACCGGCAGGCGGCTGGGGCGGCTGGGCCGGCGCCTGCGCCGGGGCTTCGCCGGGCAGCAGCACGTTCCTGGCGACGGTGCCCTCCGGCCCGTACTCGCCCGCCACCGCGACGCAGGCCTGCTCGCGGTTCAGCGCCATCTGGTTCGACATCAGCGCGAACATCGTCTGGACGCGGTTGCCGAAGGGGCCGCGGGGGGCGACGTCCTCGGGCCGGACGTTCTGCTTGGCCAGCAGCGCCTCGAACGCCTCGGTGCCGATCCGGTAGCCGCAGACGTTCGAGGCGGCGAAGATGTAGGCACTGAACTCGAGCGCGCGCGGGGCGGGCGCGTTGCGGATCTGCGCCCCGGCCGGCGCGGCGGCGAGCAGGGCCGCGGCGAGCGCCGCGGGGGCGACGGAAAGGAGATGGCGCATTCTCGGATGTCCTCGGCTGCGCGGATTCTATCGATCCGCTTGGCGACGTCCGGGATAGATCGGCAGGGCGCCCGGGGCGAGATGTCCCGTGCGCGCACCGCGTCCTTGTCCATCGGCATCCATCGTAGTGCCCGCCGTCGCGCCGGCCGGCCGCGCCCGAAAAGAGCATTCGCGCCGGTCGCGGAGGGAAATCTTAAGACCTCGGCCGCAGGTCTTGGCCAATCGTCCTGCGACGAAGCACTCCCCAGGGCTGGAAACGCATGCTGCACGCCGCTCACCGCCGCCCCGACATGCCCCGGCCGGCCGTCGCGCCCGGCCAGGCGGGTTTCTCCGCGGTCCGGTCGCACGGCAGCCTGCCGCAGCTCGTGGCGGAGGCCGCCGCGATCCACGGTCCGGCACCGGCCTTCGCGGGCCGCGAGGGGGGGACGACCTACGCCGCGCTCGGAGCCGTGCTTGCCCGCTACGCGCGCTACGCCGAGGCCGAGGGGGTCGGCCGCGGGGACACCGTCGCGCTGCTGACGGGTGCCGGCGAGCGCCACGTCCTCTGGCTCGGCTTCGCGCTCGCCGGCGCCCGGGTCGCGCTGGTCGATCCGGGGCTTGCCGGCCCGCGCCTCGCCCGCGTCCTCACTGCCGTCGGCGCGCGCCTGATCGTCGCCGATCCCGAGCGCGCCGAGGCGATCCGGGACCTGCCCGCGCTGATGCCCGAGATGCCGGCGGTGCGCTGGCACGGGCCGGGCGCGGACTTCGCCCGGATCGACCTGGAGGCCGCCGAGTACGAGGCCGGCCCGCTCGCCGGACCCGACCGGGCCGGTCCGGACGACCCCGCCCTCGTCGCCTGTTCGGGCAACCGGGGTGGCGCCCCGACGCTCGAGACGGCCAACCACCGCCAGATCCTGGCCTGGGCGCAGGGCGCGAGCCTCGGCCTGCGCCGGGCGGGCGAGGTCTGCCCGGCCGCGTTCCGCGACCTCGCCGAGGTCTGCGGCGCGCTCCTGCGCGGCGACGCCGCGATGCCCGGGGCGGCGCCCGCGGGCGCCCTGTGCTAGACCGGAACCGCCACGAGTCCGAGCCCCCCGGCGCGGTTCGCCGCGCGGGTTCCAGCGAAGGTTCACGCCGATGTCGGCCGCCGCGATGCCTGCCCCGGAAGACCTGGTCCTGCGCGCGGACGCGGACGGGATCGCCACGCTGACGCTCAACCGCGGCCATGCCCGCAACGCCCTCTCGCTCGGGCTGATGGCGGCGCTCCACGGCGCGCTCGATGCGATCCGCGACGACCGCGCGGTGCGCGTGGTAGTGCTGCGTGGCGCCGGGCCCGCCTTCTGCGCCGGGCACGACCTCAAGGAGATGCGGGCCGATCCCTCCGCCGGCGCGGTCGAGGCGGTGTTCGCCGCCTGCTCGGCCTTGATGCTCGCGATCATCCGGCTGCCGCAGCCGGTGATCGCCGAGGTGCACGGCATCGCCACGGCCGCGGGCTGCCAGCTCGTGGCGACCTGCGACCTCGCCGTCTGCGCGGAGGAGGCCCGCTTCGCCACGCCCGGCGTGCAGATCGGCCTGTTCTGCTCGACCCCGATGGTCGCCCTGTCGCGGGCGGTCCCGCGCAAGGCCGCCCTGGAGATGCTGCTCCTCGGCGAGCCGATCGAGGCGGCCGAGGCACTGCGCATCGGGCTCGTCAACCGAGTGGTCCCGGCCGCCGACCTCGCGGCGAGCGTGCAGGCCATGGCGGCCCGCATCGCCGCGAAGGCGCCGCGCGTCCTCGCGATCGGCAAGGAGGCCTTCGCGCGGCAGAACGAGCTCGGGCTTGAGGAGGCCTACGCCTACGCCTCGGCCGTGATGACCCGCAACATGCTGATGGACGAGGCGGCCGAGGGAATCGACGCCTTCCTGCAGAAGCGCCCGCCGCGCTGGGAGGCCTGAGCGGGCGCCGCGCCTCGGTCAGGCCGGCGAGGCGGCGAGCGGCGTTCCGATCCGCGCGCCGCGGCGGGCGCTCCGGGCTCGCGCGAGGCGGGCCCGCGGCGCTGGCGGTGTCGCGCGGCAGCCGACGCCGATGTGGTGGAAGCCGGCCTCCGCCGCCGCCTCGGGCGCGATCAGGTTGCGGTAATCGACCAGCACGTCGCCGGCCATCCGCCGCCGCAGGCGCGGCAGGTCGAGCGCCCGGAAGGCGTCCCACTCGGTGATCAGCGCGAGCGCGTCCGCGCCCTCGGCGACCGCGTAGGGATCGGGCACGCAGGTGATCTCCGGCATCAGCGCGCGGGCCTGCTCCATGCCCTCCGGATCGTAGGCCCGGACGTCCGCGCCCTCGTCGAGGAGCGCCGTGAGGATGGTGAGCGCGGGCGATTCGCGCATGTCGTCGGTGTTCGGCTTGAAGGTCAGGCCGAGCACCCCGATCGTGAGACCGCGCACCGAGCCGCCGCAGGCCTGGATCAGCCGGCGCGCCATCCGGCGCTTGCGCTGCTCGTTGGCCGCCGCCACCGTCTCGACGATGCGCGTCGGCGCACCGAGGTCCTGGGCCGACTTGATCAGCGCCTGGATGTCCTTCGGGAAGCACGAGCCGCCGAAGCCGGGCCCGGCCTGGAGGAAGCGCGCGCCGATGCGCCGGTCGAGCCCGATGCCGTGGGCGACGTCGTGGATGCTGGCATCGGCCTGCTCGCAGAGGTCCGCCATCTCGTTGATGAAGCCGATCTTGAGGGCGAGGAAGGCGTTGGCGGCGTACTTCACCAGCTCCGCCGAGCGGCGCCCCGTGAACAGGATCCGCGTGCCCGCCTCCAGGGGGCGGTAGAGGTTGCGCATCACGGCGCGCGCCCGCTCGTCATCGGTGCCGATCACGATGCGGTCGGGCGCCTTGAAGTCGGCGATGGCCGCGCCTTCGCGCAGGAATTCCGGGTTGGAGACCACCGCGAAGGAGGCCTGCGGGCGCAGCGTCTGCAGGATGTGCTCGACCCGGTCGCCGGTGCCCACCGGCACGGTCGACTTGGTGACGACCACCGCGTAGCCCTGGAGCGCGCCCGCGATCTCGCGGGCGCAGGCGTAGACGTGCGCGAGGTCGGCGTGCCCGTCACCGCGCCGGGCCGGGGTGCCGACCGCGATGAAGATCACCTCGGCGTCGCGCACGGCCTCCGCGATGTCGGTGCCGAAACCGAGCCGCCCGGCCGCGACGTTGCGGGCGACGAGCGTGTCGAGATGCGGCTCGTAGATCGGCATCCGCCCCGCCCTGAGCGACGCGATGCGCCCCTCGTCCCGGTCCACGCAGCGGACCGTGTGGCCGAGGTCGGCGAAGCAGGCGCCCGAGACGAGACCGACATAGCCGACACCGATGATCGCCACCTGCATGGTGAAGCACTCCGTCCGCCGCGCGGCGGATCGACCGCGCCCGGACGGAGCATGTCGCGCCGCAGCAGGGAGCGTTACGCCTCTTAACGGGTAGGCCGCACACCTGTCCGGGCTAGTCCGAAGGCGCGCCGGCCCGGCCGCGGACGCGTCCGACCGGGCCGGGACGATCCGGCTCCCGGAGCGCGTCGCGGCATTCCAGCCGCCATCTCGCCCGAGATGGTCCGGGCGCCGATGCTCGGCCTTCATACCGGCCGGCACCGGGGCGACCGGCGCGTCCTTCCCGGGAGCGCCTGCGACGGCCGCGCGATCAGGCTGCGACAGGGCAAGGGCAAGGACGTGGGCAAGGCCCACGTCTCCGTGCCGGCCACGCGCGCGCTGAAGGCCGCGCTGGAGGAGGCGCCCCATGGCGTGACGATCCTGCTGGCGCCGGTTTCACGAGGTCCGGTCCGAGACGCGCGAGGCGGCCGGCATCGTGGACGACCTGCACGTCGACGACCTGCGCGGCACGGCGGTGACGATGCGGGCCGAGGCCGCCGGCTCCGTGCCCGAGATCGCGACGATCACCGGCCACGCGCAGAGGATCCTCGACCGGGATCTCGCCCGCAAGGGCATACTCGCCGAATCAGCGATAGCGAAGCTCGACGAGCACCGGTGGGACCGGTCGCGGCCTAAACGGGAATATGGGGAGATCGTAGGAGGCCCAAGTTTGCAAACCGTTCTGCAAACCGCCTCCCCGTGACTCAGAGGACGGGGGCTCAGTCACTGGAATTTATGGTCGGAGCGAGAGGATTCGAACCTCCGACCCCTAGTCCCCCAGACTAGTGCGCTAACCGGGCTGCGCTACGCTCCGACGCCCCTTAGGGCAGGCGGGTCATAGCTTTAGCGGTCGGGAGGCGCAAGCCCCTAGCGGAGCCAGATTGGCAGGAAAGCGCAGCGAACGGCCGGGCTACGCGCCGATAGTCCCACGGAAGTCCCACAGGGTGTTCCAGCGCTGTTCCCGCGGGCGCGGTGGCGGATGGACCATCCGCCCCTCGCCGTAGAGAAGGCCTAGATGGCGTGGTTAGTCGGCATTCCCGGAGCCGCGCTTACGTGCGGTCACCTCGATTTCGATCTTGAGGCGGCGGTCAATCAGACCCGCCTCAATCATAGTGGCGGCGGGGCGGGCCTCTCCAAAAGCCTCCCGAAGCGCAGGCCAGCAGGCGGAGAAGTCCTCTGCGGATGGTAGGATGTAGCGCACTCGGACCACATCGGCGAAGGTCGCCTCAGCCTCTCGCAACGCGTGAGCGATATTGGCCAAGCACTGTGCGGCTTGATCCGCAACGTCCTCCGCGATGGTCATCGTAGCATAGTCGAACCCGGTCGTGCCCGATACGAATATCCACTCGCCGTCAACGACAGCGCGGGAATAGCCGATTTCATGCTCGAACGACGAGCCGGACGAGATGAGGCGACGCATCGCATTCTCCAAAACTATCAAGTCAATCTGCCCACAAAGCCTCACTTTCTGCAATAGGTCGGAGAATGCCACATCCTGAACAGGGTGTGAGGAGCGGAATAGGGGCAAGGTCGTCACTCCCGGTGTCTCGACACCCTGCAGATGGATGGAAGGGGCATTCCTTAAACGCAAAAGGCGCCCCCGGCCGAAGCCGGGGGCGCCCGAAATCCGGTGTGGTAGCGCGGCTATCCCGCGCCCTTGATGCCGACGACGCCGGCGACGGCGGTGCCGATGGCGGAGAGGATCCAGGCGATCGCCTTCCAGATCCGGCCCTCCACGGTGGTCAGCCGCTTGTCGAAGCCGTCGAGGCGGTCGTGGAGCGCCTTCTCCTTCAGCTCGATCTCGGCGCGCGGCACGAAGGTGCCGATGCGCTCCATCAGCTCGCGGTGCTGGGCCGCTGCGGCGGCCTTCGCCTCGTCGGCCGTGCGCATCATCGCGTCCTGGCGCGCCGACATGCCGGCGATCGCCACCAGGATGCGGACGTCCGTCGGCTCGCCGGCCGCCAGGTCGAGGCTCTCACGCGCGGTGGTCATCGGGATGCTCCGGCTGGCGAGGGCCGGCCGCTCGGCCGGCGTCGGCGTGGTGGGCGGGGGAAGCCGTCGGCCCAGCTCGGCGCCGATCGCGCGGAGCGCCGCGCGCATCTGGACCGGCGGGGGTGAACCCTCCCCCGCGGTGGGGGAGGGTCCGAGGCGGCGCGGGGCCGCGCGGGTCACGCGGCGGGGTTCTTCACGCCCTGCAGGACGCCGGCGAGGAGCGCGCCCACGCCGCTGACGACGGCGGTGACGGTGGCGGCGGTGGCCGGATCCGACAGGAAGGCGCCCAGCGCCGGCTTGCCGACGGCGACCGACAGGACGCCGGCCATGGTGAGGACGCCGGCGACGACGCCAGGGGTGACGAACTTCATCATCGTGGTGGACTCCGGAGGATGCGCGGCTGGACCCGGCCGGCTCGGGAATGGCCCGGGAATATTTCCGCCCGGATCGGACAGGGTCAGGCGAGGCGGGCGGCCTGGACGTGCATCCAGTCCATGTTCCGGGCCCGGCCGAGGGAGACCCAGCCCTCCGCCTCCCAGATCCGCCAGAACTCGGCGGCGTCGGGCTGCGCCAGGCGCGCGCGGTCGCGGCCCCACGCGAGCTGGTTGCGCTCCGGATCGAAGTCGATCGCGATGCCCCAGCTGTGCATCGAGTAGGCCGTGCCGCCCCGCATCTTGCGGACGTTGAGCGAGCCGCCGAACACGTCGAGGCCGATCCGCGCCCGGGCCGCCTCGTCGTAGGCGGCGGCGATCCGGGCGAAGGCCCGGGCGGCGGAGTCGTGCACCGTCTCGTGGACGCTGATATTCCGCACCGTGCTCGCCTTGTCCCAGGCCAGCCGCATCGGGAAGGGCAACACCAGCGCGGTCTGATGCTGGCCGACCGCACCGTAGACGCGCAGGCAGTCGGCCTGGAGCGGCCAGACGGCGGCCGGCCGGGCCGGCGCGGGGATCAGCGCCGCCAGGGCGGCGGCATCGGCCCGCCCGCTCGCGGGCAGGCCCGCGGCGAGCTGGAAGGCCTTCAACGCGGCCTCGGTGCGCGGGCCGGCATCGCCGTCGTCACCCCGGCCGGACGGGCCGCCTGTGCCGAGGTCGTAGCCGCGCGCGATGAGCGCGCGCTGGATCGCAGCGACGTCCATGGTCTCTCTCACGATGTCAAAGAGCGAGGGGGGAGGGGGAAAGCGTCAGCCGCCCGCCGTCAGGCGAAACGGCCGGTTTGTCAGGCCGGATGGGCCGTTCGTCAGGCTGCTAGGCGCGCGGCGGCGCCCACGGCGGCGGCCCGGCGCAGGCTCTCGTCCACCTCCTCGGCAGAGAACCCGAACGCCTCGCGCCGAGCCAGCAGCTCGGCCCGGAACACGTCGTTGGCGTATTCCCAGCGCTGCCAGACGATCAGGCCCTCGACCGTGCCGCTCTCGCGCGCGGCGATCACCTTGGCCTCGACCTCGGCGAACCGGCCCCAGAGGATCAGGCCGACGCGCCAGTCCGAGTTGGTGACGCTCGCCGGTACCGGGTCCGGCTGCGGTGCGGGCGCGTCCGCCAGGGAGAAGGCCCGGGTCGGCACGCCGTCGCGGTTCTCCAGCGGGCCCGGCACCACGATCTTGCCGGCCGGCGGCGCGGGCGGCTCGACGATCTCCGCGATACCGGCGCCGGCCAGTTCCGCGGGGGTGGCCCGTTCCAGCCAGTTGCTTGGCCGGCTGATCCGGTCGCGATCCACGAAGGCGACGCCGTGGAACACCTCGACGGCCGCGCCGTCGAGATCGATGAAAGCGGGCATGTCGGGTCCTCAGATCGTGGGAGCGGCGGATTTGTAGGGATGGCCAGCGGGCAGAGACGCGGCGAGGTTGAAGCTCCACGCCAGATAGCCCGTGAGCTTATCGCGCTCTTCCTGCGTAAGAATGCGATTGAGTATGAGGCATGATTGTATAACCCCGCCCCAATACGTTCCGCTGATAATCCCGGACCCGGGCCAGTTGCCGACAGTTCCGGTGCTACCGCTCGGAGTGCTTGTTGTTGTCAGGCTCTTCTGAGAGGTCGCGCCGTTTTGCGTTACAGAAACGAGGGGGTTGGATCCCTGCGCCTGCTCGGCGATGACAATTCTATCAAATCCACTCCAAGTAATACCATTATCTAAATCTGACGCCCAAGTACCATATTGAACGCTAGACCCCCTATTAATCTCCTGAACGCACCGCATCTGATTGTTAGAACGCTGTCCATAACCGATGCCGCCGGCCGTATTATTCGTGGGTCGCCCAACCACGACCATCGTTGAAGCGGCCGAGTCAACTGGCAATCCCGCGGTGGAGAACGTCAGAACATCGTCCGAGCCGTCGAAGATAAGGCCGCCGGTGCTATTCCGTGCCGAAGCCGAGTAGATGGGTCTTGCGCCTCCGGTCGCCTGTGCCGCATGCCGAGCGGAAGCCGACTTGTCCGACCATTGCGAGACCGCGCTGTTCGCGTCCCGCACCATGGTCGCCGGATCCCGTCCGTCGAGCCAGAGCAAGAGATCCGTGCCGAATTGCGCGGGCGTCCAGAGCGAGGCGCCACTCGCCACCATCATCGTGGGCGAAGGAAAGGGGTACATGGCTCAGACCCCCTTCTTGATGCCGACGAAGGACAGCCGCGGCGTCGCGGCATCCACGCACAGGAAGGTCAGCGCATCCTCGGCGTTCGCCGCGGTGCTGAGCGTGGGCGGCCCGTCCGCCCCGAAGTTGAAGGCCGAGGTGTAGGAGCCCGTGCGCCCGCCCGTGGCGTCCTGCTTGGCGCGCAGCACGTAGGTCAGGCCCTCGACGAGGTTGGTAGGCGTCTGGAACGTGGTGTTGGTCGTCAGCGTGATCCTGGCGTTGAAGCCGAGCGCGGCGTTCCAGGCCGGTGCGGCGCTGGCCGCAAGCGTCTGCGGCACCTGCGCGTCGCGCAACGCCTTCGCGGTCACGATCTTGCCCGTGTCGGTGCCGGCCCAGATGTCTGCCGTCGTCGCGTAGGAGGCCGCGGCCTTCGCATCGAGCGCCGCCTGCAGGCCGGCGACGTCGCCGATCGCGACGGCGAGCGCCGCCTTCAGGGCCGGCCCCGTGATCGCGCCCTGCAGGCCGACCACGGAGATGACCTGATCCGAGCTGTCGACCTTCTCCCAGTAGGTGCCGTCGGAGACCGCCCAGTCGCCGACCTGCCAGTCGGTGATGCTGCCCTTCGGGCCGGCCAGCGCCGTCGTGCCGGCGGTCAGGACGATGTAGTAGGCGCCCTTGTTCGCGGCCGAGGGCGCCGCCAGGGTCGGGCTGTTGGCCGCGGCGTCCCAGCCGCCCTGGTAGCGCACGGTCCCCAGGAGGGCATCGGGGATCTGCGCGGCCAGCAGCTTGCCGGTGGAGCCGTCGAGGGTCGCGGCGCCGCCGGCGACGCCCGCGGTGAGCTGCGCGGCCGAGCCGAGCCCGAGGTTCGCTCGCGCCCCGGCTGCCGTGGTGGCGCCCGTGCCGCCGCGGGCGAGGCTCTGGACGTCGTAGGTCCAGGCGGAGACGCCGTCCGTGGTGAGCAGGAAGTCGGTGTAGGGCGCGGCGAAGACGGCCGCGGCGGCGCCGTTGAGCTTGTCCGTCCCGGCCGCCTGGATGGTCAGGGTGTTGGCCGCCGAGATCCCGCCGGCCTGATCCATGATCCGGAGGGTGGCGCCCGGGTTCAGGGCGCTGGCCGCCGGCAGGGTGAAGACACGCGGCCCGGTGAGCGCGGCGGTGAGCGCCACCGTCCTGTCGCCGGCCAGGATGGTGTAGGCGGCATCGCCCCGGGCGGTGAACTTCTCCAGTCCGAGGTTCGCCCGGGCGGCCTTCGGGTCGGCGAGGTCGGAGAGGTTCGAGGCCTTGGCCGTCTTCTCGCTGTCCACCTCGGCGAGGGCCGCCTGCACGTTGGTGGCCGCGATCTGGCCCGTGGGCGCGAAGCTGATGCCGCCCGCCGCGTTGGCGCCGCCACCGGCTTGCTGCACGTCCTGGATCGCCTTGGTGCGCGCGGCCTCGATATCGGTGAGGGCGCCGCCCCGGGCCGTGCCGATCGCGCCGGTGGCCGAGGTCCTGGCCGTGGTGATGTCCTGGAGCGCGCCGGTGGCCGCACCGGTGATGCTGGTGACGCCGGCGGCGGCCGCTGCCTGGACGTCGGAGACCGCGATCGCGTCCTTGATCTTGGACGTGGTGATCGCGAGCGTGACCAGATCGTCGAGCGTGGAGGCCGCCGAGACGGCATCCATCTTCGCCTGGACCACAACCTGGTAGTGGCTGAAATCGAGCGCCATTCCGCTGCCTCGGGAGGTTGCGCGCGGGCGTCAGAGCGACGCCAGGGCGAGGATCTTGAGCTTGTTCGACCACTCGGTGCCGGAGCCGTCCGGCTTCACGGCGAGCACCCGGCCGCGGTCGCCCGGGCCGATCAGCGGCAGGCCCGACACGGCCTCGGCGCTGGCGGCGGCGGCCTCGGCGCGCTCGGCGAAGTCCTCGGAGGCGTCGCGATAGCCGCGGGTGGTGTCCCGGGCCGCCACGGCGGTGTCCCGGGCCCCGGTCGAGACCGCGACGGCATCTTTCACCGCCTGCAGGGAGCCGTAGAGGGCGACGCCGTCGTCGCGTGCCTTCTCCGCGCCCCGGCGAGCCGTCGCGGCGGCGCCGGCGGCGGCCTCGGCGCCGGTGCGCGCCGCGGTCGCCACCCCCGCCTGCGTGGCAGCGGTGCCGGCAGCGGTCACGGCCGTGCTGCGCGCGGCCTGCGTGTCGGCCGGCGCCGAGAGGCCGGTGTCCCGTGCCGACTCCGTCGCAGTCTTCGCCACCAGGGTCGTGTCGCGGGCGGCCTCGGCGCCGGTACGGGCGGTGGTCGCCAGCCCGGCCTGCGTCGTGGCGATCCCGCCTTGCGTCGTGGCCGTGGCGGCGTTGGTGTCCGAGGCGAGCTTGTCGGCCCGCACCGCCGTGCGGTCGGCCGCGGTGGCCACCGCATCCGCGTCGGCCGCGACGCGGTCCGCCCGCACCGCGACCCGGACGGCCGCCGTGGCTACGGCATCGGCATCGGCCGCGAGACGATCGGCGCGCACCGCCGTGCGGTCGGCCGCCGTTGTAGCGGCATCGGCATCCGCGGCCGCCCGGTCCGCTCGCACCGCGACCCGGTCGGCCGCCGTGGCGGCGGCATCGGCGTCGGCCGCGAGGCGATCGGTGCGCGCGGCGGCGCGGTCGGCCGCCGTGGCGGTGGCGTTGGTGCTCGAGGTCGCGGCGGCCGTCGTGGCCAAGCCCGCCTGCGTCGTGGCGGTGCCGGCGGCAGCCTGCGCCTGCGCCGCGGCGGTCTGCGCCTCCGTGGTGGTCTTGGTGGCGTAGGGTGGGCGCTGGTTCGCTGAGACGGATTCGTCCTGCCAGGGCGGGTCGAGCACCAGGGTGGCGAAGACGCCGGCGATCCGCGCCAGGTGCTTCACCCGGGCGAGGTCCGCCACGCGGCGCAGCATGCGGTGCGCGTCGTGCGTGTTCCCGCTGCGCTCCAGGTAGGCGACCACGGGCCCGAACAGCTCCGGATCCCGCTCGGCCGCGTCGTAGACCGCGTTGATCTTGTCGAGGTGTCCGTGGCTGATCCCGGCGAGCGTCGCGATCTGGCCCCGAACCTCGCCGGTTTCGGGCCGCCGACCTCCCGCCAATTGGCGGATGGTCCCCCCGGCCTTTTTCCGCGCGGCAGCATCCACCCGTAGTTGCGGGGAGAGGTTGAGCCACAACTGCCGGATCTGAGCCGGGCGCAGGGGGGACCGTTGACGCATGACACGCCTTAGGAATCGATTCGGATTCGGAGTCGGGCTGGGGAAACGGGAGTGTCGGCGCCGGGCCGTCACGACCGTCCGGAAGGTTGCCGGCGCGCCGGTGCCGGCACGCCTGCGGCGTCGAACAGATCGATGGGTGGTCCGGCCGGCCGGGGCCGGCGGACCTGCTCTTCGGGATCGGGCCGGCCGGAGCCGGGGCTCATCACGTCCGGCGGCTCATGCCCGGGCACGTACCAGCGGCCGAGCTGATAGCCGTTCGAGGCCTCCCGGCCGCAGCCGCAGCCGCAGCTGCAGCGATGCACCGGCGGGTCTTGCCGCGGACCGGCCTGGCCGCCGAGGTGGGTGAGCTTCGCCGTCCTCATGCGGCGCCCCCGAATCCGATGCCGCACAGGCTCCAGCGCCCGGCATTGGCTGCGGCCTCGGCGCGGGTGCGCGCCAGCTCCGCCTCGAGGCGCGCCTGGTCGGCGAGGATTCGCGCGCCCTCCAGCCAGCGCTCGTCCGCGTCCGGTACGACGGCCGCCAGGACCTCCGGCCCGTAGGCGAACACGAAGGCTAGTAGCGTCGTGCCGTTGCCGAGGGACTCGCGCCGCAGGATCGCCGCAACCGTATCGACCGGCAGGCGCGTGAGGGCGGCGGCATGCTCGGCCGTCTTCACCGGATGCCGGGCGCGCAGGAAGTGGGCGAGCCCGGTCGCGTCGACGGTGTGACGCCGGCGCAGGGGACAAGGTGCGCTCGCACCGCCGATCGCGTGCGCCTGTCCGCCCGGCGGCGCCAAGCTCTCGGCGGGGGAGGGCGGGACGGCATGCGCGGTGAGATCGGCGGGAAACAGCGCGGCGAGTGCCGCATTCAGCTCGGCGACGGCGCCGATCGTCTCGTCCGGCAGGGCCTGGACCCGCGCCAGCGCGCCGGCGAGCTGCCCGGCGAGCCCCGCGCCGGCCGCCTCGCCGGCTGCGATCGCGGACGCAGTGTAGGTGGTGAGGGTGGCGCAGAGGCCGTCCAGCCATGGCGTCGTCACGGCCGCGACCCTGCTTGGTCAGCACGGATGGGACTTTGCGCGCACGGGTCGACAGTCCCATCCGGCCCGTTAGCGGAGGGGCGACGCTCTGGCGACCGCTCCAACGCTGCCTCGCGCTCGGCGCCGGACCGGATGACGGCTGCGATCCGCAAGTCGATCCGCTGATCCAGCCAGCGCAGCGGGAAGGCGAGCAAGCGCATCATTAGGCGGCCCTCGCAGACGGATCGTACAGATCCGCCGGGGGCGGCTTGGCGCCCTTCGGCATGTCGAAGAGATCGGGTCGCATGTGCCACCGAGGGATTTCACCGGCGGTCGCCTGCTCGATCGCAACAGCGATCTCGGCCGAGCACTGCTCGACCTGTTTGCAGAGCTGGGAGACCCGCGGTTGCGAGATGGCCAAGGCACGCGCAAGGCGCGCTTGGCTTCCGGCTATGCGGACCGCCCGCCGGATCATCGGGCGGGTATCGACCATAATCAAACGATAAGTGAGATTATCAGAGTCATCAATAAGTCGACTTAAGGCGCAGACCTATAAGTTTTCTGATAGGCATACGAGCTATGATCGAGCACGAGCGCATCGTGGCTCGGCGCGCCGAGCTGGGAATGAGCCAAGCAGAATTGGCTCGTCTCGTTGGCGTGTCTCAGCCAGCCATAGTCGAGATCGAGAAGGGGCGAGTCCGATCAACAAAGTTCGTTCGGGAACTCGCCACTGCTCTCGATTTGAAGCCCCGTGATATCGACCCTGCATACCTCGACTGGACACAGGCGATCGCAAATGATGGCGCGGGGGAGCTTTCGGTCTATGCATTGACCCCTGGCGACGCCTACGGCGAGATCTTAGCGGACCCCGTCAATTCGATCCCGAGGCCTGCACAACTGCAGCGTGTTCCTGGGGCATATGCACTGCAAGTGCCGGATGACGCGATGGCCCCAGAGTTCGAGGCTGCCGACATCCTCTTGGTCAACCCTCATCATCCGCCAATCTCGGGGTACAGCTACCTCTTTCGGGATGACGCAAGTCCGAGCGCTCTACTCAGGCGCCTCAAGGCTTTTGACGCCACTCGATGGAGTGTCGTCGCCTGGACGGCCAATCCGACCCCGACATCGTTGTCGCGCTCAGATTGGCCCATATGCCATAGAATAATCGGCAAATTTTCTAGGGGATAGACCATGGCACGGCTTGAACTTGTCGCTGGCAATTTCGGCACTGGACGAGCCGATTGGATCAATTTTGAGTTTCATCTTCCGAGGCGTGTCAAGCTACCAGTCGAAGAGATCGCCTCGGTCGAGGAAAACGGCGACTACCTGGAGCGATCCGTCCTCGGTTTCCTCAAGGGCGGCGCCAGCGGCGCTATTGGTCTTGGTGCAACTGCCGCAGCTGTAGGGCTCTTCGCCGCGCCACTCGCTGCGGTGGGCGCCATCGGGCTGACGGCCGCAGCCATAGGTGGCGGCATTGGCGCTTTCGGCGGCAGCGTCGAGCGCAAGGTTCTTCTACAGGTCGTGGCCCTAGATGGCCGTGGCTTCGTCGCGATCTGTGAGAAGGAGGTGCCGGCGGAGATCCGTAAAGCCGTCAGCGTGGTTCATGCACTCAGGATGCGTCAGCCCGCAGTGACGACAGAGACACCGAAGCCCGTGCGGTCCTTGTGGGGGCGCGCACCCAGGCCAGTTGCGCCGGCTGCTATTGTTGCAGCAACGACGATCGCTGCACCAGGGGTTGCCGCAGCCCTGCCTGCTCCGAGCCAGACCGTCGAACTTACGCAGGACAAGGAAGGTGTATTCTCAATCGCTACCGACGCAATCACATCGGTGGCTGAGTCCGCAACTAGCCTTGCCGGTGATGCCTGCGTCGCGGCTACGGACGCCGCGGGTGACGCATGGGCGGCTTTACGCGCTCGTATCCCATGGTCTGGCAGCTCTCGATGACTGTCGCGAACGTGCACCGTTCGACGGTCGAATGAACGCTCGATAGGCGCTGATAACATAGCTTATTGACAGCAAAATAAGCGCCCTTATAGTCGCCGCATCCCAGACAGGATGCGTCCATGCCGCTTCACGTCCAACCTTCTCCGGACTTTGGCCTCGCCGCTAGCGAATGGCCGATTTGCGCGGCAGTTGTCGTGGCCCGACAGCTCAACGAGGCCCCGGGCCAGATCGACGACGCCATCTCCCTCGCGGTGGCCTGCTGACATGGCCGGCCTGAAGCCCATGGAGGCGGATGTTCGCCTTGGGGCCCGCCTGAAGCGTCTTCGCGACGGAGCCGGCATCACGCAGCGCCAAGCCGCCGAGGTGGTCGGGGTCTCGGCAGCGCAGTTCCAGAAATACGAGAAGGGCACCAACGCGATCAGCGACTTGTCCCTGGCGAAGGTCGCCCGGCTCCTCGGGCGGCCGATCACGGATTTCCTCGACGCGCTCGAGGCGGACGCTCCGGAGGACTGCGCTACCGACGATCTGATCCGGACGGTCACCGGCTCGGTAATCGCGCACCTCGCGAGCCTCGAGGGCCGCGCCCTGATCGCAGGGGCGACGAGGCCGGCATGAGCGCGCCGCGCGCCCTTCGCGGAGAGCTGGACGACATCCGGTTCGACTGGCCGCGCGGCCTTCTGGTGGCGCACGTCGTCCTGCCCTGGCACGAGTTCGACTCGTTCACCCGCGGCGTCGGGACGCCGGGCAACGCTGTCGCCGTCCTGGCCTGCACCGCACCGACCTATCCTGACACCGACACCGACGCCGATGCGCTCGCGATCGCCGAGCTCGAAGCGCTGAGCGCCCTGCTCGGCGAGGGCAAGGTCCGCGCAACTCCCGCCTTCCTCGACCGGCTCGGCCGGCTGATGGCTGCCGCCAACCGGCAGGTCCTGCCGCAGGCCGATCCCGCACCGCCGGAGTGAACCATGGCCTACGACGTGGTAAAGCAGACGCATCCGGGCGCGCCCGCGGCGATCGGCGCGCGCGTGCGGGAGAAGATCTCCGGTCGCGAGGGGCACATCGTGTCGCCGCGCGCGGGCGATGCCGGCGTCCGTGTGAAGTTCGACGGCCAGTTCATGCCGGCGAGCTGCGACCCGCTCACGATCGAGTACGCCAGCGAGCCGCCGGCGCCGGCACCGCCCTGGCAGGGACGCTGACCATGGCGGAGCCCGGCCGGGATCCCGAGATGCTGGACGCGCTGCGCCGCCTCGCCGCTCTCCTCGAGGTGCCGGTGGAGGCCTTCGAGGCGCTGGCGGACGATTACGGCCGCCGCATCGCCCGGGCCTACCTCGACGTCGACGGCGCGGCCAACCGGCGCGCGCTGGCCGACACCGTGGTGGCGATCGCCGGCACCATGAACATTCGGGCGGCCGGCGGACGATGATGGTGTCCGACCTCCTCCCGGCCGACGAGGCCGCCGCCTGGCTCCGGATGGGCCGCCGCACCTTCGACGCGCACGTCGCGGCCGGCCGCATCACCTACATCGTCGTCGGGCTGGGCTTGAAGCGGAGCCGCAAACGGTTCGATCCTGCCGACCTGCAGGCGTTTCGCGACTCACAGAGGCGAGCCGAATGTCCGTCTACAAGCGGAACGGTGCGGAGACGTACAGCTACGATTTCTACGTCCGCGGTCGTCGATTTTCAGGCACTACTGGCGCAACGACGAAGCGCGAGGCGCAACGCGCGGAGGAGCGCGCCCGCGAGATAGCCAAGGCCGAGCTGCGGCAGGTGAAGCCGCTGAAGCACGAACCGATGACGTTCGAGGTCGCGGCCTCGCGCTACTGGACCGAGATTGGCCAACACCACGCGGGCGGCGGCGACGAGAACACCCTCTGGTCCCTGGCCTGGCTCAAGCGCCAGATCGGCCCGGCCCGGGGCCTGCCGGACATCGACGACGCGGTCGTGGCCGGCATCGTCGCCATTCGCCGGGGCGAGACGGTCCGCTCCGGCCAGAACCGCCGGCCGGGCAAGAAGCCCGCGAGCCCCCCGCGGCTCGTCTCGCCGGCAACGGTGAACCGCTCCGTCATCGAGCCCTTGCGCAAGATCCTCAACCGGGCTCGGCGCACCTGGAAGGAGCCGGTCGCGGACATCGCCTGGCGGGACCACATGCTGCGGGAGCCGCGCGAGCGGATCCGCGAGCTGCAGGCAGAGGAAGAGGCGCGGCTCTTCGCAGCCCTCAGGCCGGACTACCACGCGCCCGTCCGCTTCGCCCTGCTCACCGGCCTGCGCCTCGGCGAGGTCCCGCGGCTGCGCTGGACGGACGTGGATTTCGGCGGGCGGAAGATCACCGTCCAAGGCAAGATCGCCACGGTACCGCTGGCGCCAGCGGTCCGCGACCTGCTCTGGGCCCTGCGCGCGGACCATGAGGCGGCGGTGTTCACCTATGTGGTCGCGCGCGGCCGGAAGCGAGGCGAGCATCTCCCCCTGACGCGTGCGGGCCTGCAGACCGTCTTCCGCCGCGCCGCGGCCCAGGCCGGCGTGCGCAATTTCAGCTTCCACGACAACCGCCACACCGCCGCCACGCGCGTCCTACGCGCGACCGGCAATCTGCGCCTCGTCCAGACCATGCTGCGCCACGACCAGATCACCACGACGACGAAGTACGCCCACGTGCTGGATGACGACCTGATCGCGGGTATGCAGTTGGCGGCTGAGCGGTCGGCGGCAGCCCGCGAGAAGCTGGAGGTAGGAAAACCGGTTGCCGGCGCGGTGCGGCGGGTTGGCTGCGCCGAGCCAAACGGTTAGGGACCCGCGTCCTTCCTCGGTGGCGTGCCTTCCGGATCGCAGCGGTCCATTACAACCAACAGGCGGCACTGATCGCGGACGGGTAAATGCAAAGCGGGACCTGTCAGCGCGCAGCGCGCTATATGGCACCGCTTAACCACCCCCTATCCACACCCATATCACCGGCTTATGCAAGACTCCGAGCAGTCCACTTGCGCGGAAGATTGAAAATTCGTGCCAAAAATGTCAATCTGTAAAAAGTGGTTTGAGGAATAAGCCAGTGTTCAACCTGCTACATTCTGGCCGCCCTTCCCATCAAAGCTCGACCATACCTGGCGGCGAAACTTACGTCTGCTGGTCCCGCATGCAGGCTGAGGCTGGTCAGCTTCTCGATGAGATCATTGCCCGCAAAGAGAGAGAGCGTCGTGCGAGCGGCGGCGTGTTTCTGTGGGGAGTTGGCAACGCACCGTCGAGGCTGATCAATTCCCTTGCGCGACTCAGCGTCTCTGTGCCGGTGGTATTCTCAGCCATGAAAACCAAGCCGAAGTCAGCTGACTTAGCTCCACTCAGGACGGTGGCTTGGCGGAAGTACGTCGACGAAAATGGGATAGAGCGTCCGCTGCCGGCGAGCAGCCTCGTCACAAGCAGGGGCGATAGCGCCCTCGGCGTGAAGGCCCGGCACTACGCCCTGATGTGCTATTCTGACACACCGCTCTCTCTCAGCCGGGGTATCCCGTTTGATCCAACTGCATATCGCAACGCGGGTGGAGCAGGAGCGCCGGTCGGCGCGTCACAAGTTACAGCTCTCTTGAAACAAGTGGACAAGCCGGCCGCAGCATCAAGTTACGAGGTCAACATCGCAGCTTGGCTGACAAGCGGCTATTGGGTACGGCTTTCAGATCCCATAGAGCTTAACACCAAAACGATCAGCGAAATTGCCAGCTTCGACGGTGGTACAGACCAGTGGCTCGATCTGGTCAGGCGCGCACGGGGTGGAACTGCTGCTCGGCCGCGCAAGATAACGCAGACAGAACTGCTTCTCTAAGGTTGCGTCATGCCCGCCCTTTTGCCATGTTGATAGCCATAAGGCAGCCAGGGGCCGTAGGCAGGCGTTGGACTCGGATAGCTCGAACTTGAGGCGCAGCCTACGGCAGGCCGGCCTGAGCAAACAAGCAATCGACGCCGCGTGGCCTACGTGGTGGAGCGACGAAGCCTCTGGGGACGCCTCAGGGCGCGCTGAGCTGCGCTTTGCGCTCGCGCGCAAACTCGGCGTTTCGCCCAAGGGCCTCCTTGGCGAACGCGTCGAGTTTGTCTGGAATGATGATGCGAAGTTCAAGCATCTCTCAACGGAGAACCCTGAGCAGCGGGCCGCCCTTGCCTCTTTTGGCGTTTCGCTTGGGCGCCTGCTTATTCGAACTGCGCCCCAGCACACAGATCTCACCAACTTCGATGCGTCGGCAATTCGCGACATCATACTTGCCGGCCAGCAGTATGTTGATCTGCCAGGCCTACTAGCTTTCTGCTGGGGGATTGGAATACCAGTTGTCCATCTACGCGTATTGCCGCTAGATACCAAATCAATGCATGCAATGGTGGTCCACATCAAAGGTCGGTATGCCGTACTTCTAGGACGGGACGCAAACTACTTAGCACCAGCAGCATTTACTTTGGCCCATGAGCTCGGACATATCTTCCGGTCGCACCTGACCGAGGCGCCAGCGCTTGTTGATCTCAAGGATCCTGCTCTCGAAAGGGACGCCGACGAGCAAGAGAGGGAGGCTGACGAGTTCGCCTTGCAACTCTTGACAGGTCGGTCGGCACCGGAAATCACCACAAGCATTAGAGACTTCAACGCGCCTACTCTAGCAGCAGCCGTTCTTAGAGCTGCGCCGTCTTACAGGATTGAGCCTGGGACATTAGCACTTTGTCTTGCACATCAACAAGGCGCTTGGGCGAGAGCTATGTCGGCTTTGAAGTTTATATACCCTAAGGCAGCTCCAGTTTGGACGCTAATCAATACGATTGCGAGCAAACAGCTTGACTTCGATAAAATCAGCCTGGAGAATGCCGACTACCTATACAAAGTGATGGGCGAAAGTGTCTAGCGGCATTATAATTGACAACGATGTTGTTCTCAAAGTGTGCGCTTATCGCCACCATGGAGAAATGCTGGCAGCATTTAATGTCGGCGGCCTTTCGGTCTCTATTTTGAATATTGCACGCTTCACAATTCGCTCTCACTTGGCTCGACCGGGTCGCATCATTGATCGAGCAAGCACGGCCGCTGCGTTTGAAGAACTGCTGAATTACGTTGAACTTCTTGAGCCTACCTCCGAAGAGATCGAACTTGCTGCGGAACTTGAAGAAAGAGCAAGCTCTGCTGCCCTAGATTTTGATACTGGGGAGAGCCAGCTGGTCGCCATCCTCATATCGCGTGCTGCGGCCCTTTTGGTCACTGGCGATAAGCGAGCCATCGTCGCATTGGCTGGCATTGCACTGCATGAGGTGACTGGACGAGTTGCATGCCTCGAGCAGTTGGTCACAGTTCTTCTTGCGGGGGAGCGATATGCCGGTTTACGCGAATGCGTATGCGCAGAACCGCATGCCGATCGCGCAGTTACAAACTGCTTCGCATGCAGAAATGCATCAGTGACCGTCGAAGATATCTTCGACGGTCTCAGCAGTTACATTTCCCATTTACGAAGAGAGACAAACGGTTTTCTAATTCCTAATGAACAACTATTCACGATAGTTTCTTAGAAAGACTGCGTACGGTTCAGCCATTTCCGCGACCAAGTTTATCGGCCGCTCAAATTTGGTCGGATCTTCGTTGACGAGCACGGGCTGATCGAGAACCTCTAGGCACGCCTTATCAACACGGCCATTGATATAGCGGCTACCAAGATTTCCGCTGCTGCGCCCAACCGGCACAAAGGTTTGGTTTAGCGGCAGCTTGAAGTCCGCGGTTTGCAAATCACGGATCACGAGCGCGAAGCGGGATCCCCTCACTTCGATATCCTCCGGGATTTCCCGCCAGTTGATGTTGTCAGCTGAACATTCGGCCGCACAGAGTGGTTCGGCAAAATGGTTCGAGTCCATTTCCTCCATCACAAGATGGATGGGCTTTTTACGCTCAACGAAATTTCGTGCAAATGGCTGAACCATTGTGCTTGGGTGACACGTGTTGCCACCATAGCCCCACATTGTGTAGCCTACTTTGTCAATCTCTTTGCGCTTACGTGCTATGATATCTACGAGCTCTTCATGCGCGTGTGTCCCCACCTTCATATATAAAAGTCCAGCACCTGGACGAAAAATTTCATTCATCCTTCTTTCTCCAATAGCTCGAGGGAGTATTCTTCCTCAGGTGCCTTACCATAATCCGGGCGCTTTTTCTCCCGCACAAACAGCACTCTAGGCTCCTGTGACTTCCCATAGAAATTCCGCAGCTTCTCAGGGTCAGTTACCGCCTCACTTTGGGTGAAGTTGGAGCTGTTCCCTGGCAAAGCACTGACAAATAAATTGCAAGACTTTAAATCCGGTGCATCATCGAGATGGTACTCGTGTAGCTTCCGTTGCATTCGTGATACATAAAAACCCTGCTTTGAGGCGTACGCTTGAACGTTGGCGAGTACCTGTTTGGGCCATGGAAGTGCATCATCATCTGCGATGACGATCATGCCGTCACCTTCATATCGGACGGCTTCAAACCCACGTTGCACGAAAACGTTCACACTCTCACCGTTGTTTGAAGCGCCCCAAGGTGGATTTGTGTAGAAGCAGTCGTATTTGCTACGATCAGGAAATGCACCAAGGCAATTGTATAACTCGGCATCAAGGTTCTCAAGCCGCTCACGATCGGCAAAACGCTTGACAGCCTGAACAGTCCGTTCGTCAAAATCAAATACTGTAATTTTCGTTGGACCAAAGTCTAAAACTCCCCGCGCCTGAAGATATGCAACGCAAACACTCACTGCATCACCGTCACCTATGAACGCTAGTCTCCTCCCCGCAGCCCACTCTGCCACGATTTCACTCTGCATCACCATATCGCCGGTCTTCATATGGATCTGATCAAATTCGCGTAAAGGTCGTGGCCGGTTTTGCACGACATCCGATACAGCGTTCACAGCCGCCCTAAGATCGACCTGCTTCATTTATCATGCCCTATAGATAGATGAGTTTAATTTGAAACCCTGCGAACCAAATCTTCTACTAGCTCCGCCCGATCACGGTTAGTATCAAACATATAAACTGGACATCCGACGCATATCCCAAAGGTGCAGGCGACGGATGCCTGCATGAAACTATGAATCCGTGCTTGCTCAAGCGAGATCATGGGTCTGCCCGCGGGATCATCTGCTATACGTCGGACTGTTATTTCAGGATCGACGTAAAATAGCCAAATTTCATCGGGGCGCAGAAGTCGAAATCTTTCCGCCGAGAAGGCGGTTACTCGAAAGCCGTATTGTTCCTTTGTAACAGGATGGCTGTCAATCACAGTCGGCCCCGTCGCCCTGCTCTCGACTGTCCATTCCAGCAAGCGTTCATCAAGCGCTTCGATATGGGACGGCAGCACAACGCCGGCTGACAAGCTCCGAAGCTCGTTCTGGTCCTTCAGTATAACCCCAGCGCTTTTCAGAAAATTTGTAAGACGCTCACCGTACTCCCAAACATTTAACCCCGCCACCCGCTCCTTCAATAGAGACATGGTAGAGCTTTTACCGGCTGCCGGGGCGCCAGTCACATAAATTGCTTTGTGATAAGGCACGGGAGCCCCTTAAGTCCTTTTCCGCGAAGGGTCTAAACAACCTGCTACATGCCAGCTATCCAGTCAAGGCATGACCAGTTATTTGACAGGAGGCTAGACTAACTAGTGTAATCCGAAGCATATCTGCTTCGCCCATGAAGGAGAACGCCCTATAAACGGGAATACAGGGAGTTGCCGTACAACTTGGAGCGAAACCTAAGGTTTGGATACTTCAGGTGTGATTGTCCGAAATCGGACGGATCCTGTTCGCGTATCTGCCGGATGCCCGTGCCAACTGAGCCCGAAATTCCAGCTTGGTCTCGCAGCCGTCCGCGAGCTGCCATGAACCCAACCAAGGTCGTGACGGCAGAGGATATCGGTAGCGCCGCGGACCGCGTCCAACTGGATGATGACGCAGCCACAAAGTGAGGTGGCTTTAGGCCAGCAGACAGGCCTCGGAACGAGGCTGGGGGCGGCCGATCCCACGGCAAACCCCACCGAAGGGGTTTAAGCGCTAAAAAAGCTGCGGATGTAGGAGCTTGCGGGGAAGGCTTATCCGCCCCCCAGACTAGTGCGCTAACCGGGCTGCGCTACGCTCCGACGCCCCTGAGGGCGAGCGGGGATGTAGCGGCCGGCTTGAGCTTGCGCAAGCCCCTTCCGCAGACACGCGACGGAACGGTCTGGTTCTTCCGGTCCGGCGCGGGTAACCCGGCGGTGTGCGGGTCCCGCCGCGGGGCCCTGCGATGCCGGAGTTCCATGACATCCCTCTCGACCCGCCCCGTTGCCGTCGACATCACGCGCCTCGTCACGCGGCTGCGCCACGCGAGCCCGTCGGGCATCGACCGGGTCGATCTCGCCTATGCCCGGCACCTGCTGGCGCAGGCGGGCGAGCGCTTCGGCTTGGTGGCGACGGCCGTCGGGCCGCGCGTGCTCGACCGCGCGGAGGCCGCGGGCATCGTCGAGGCGGTCGCGGCAGGTTGGGCGGAGGACGGCGCGGCCGAGGCCGACCCGGTCTACCGCGCCCTCGCGGCGCGGATCGGTGGCACGCCCGGGCCGGTGCCGGGTCCGCGCGCGGCGGGCGGGCG
>NZ_LSIX01000925.1:0-2342 GCF_001556475.1 Methylobacterium sp. CCH5-D2
TCGCCGCCGCCGTGACGGTCGCCACGATGCCGCCGACCGCGCGCTCGAACCCGTCGGCCATCGCGCGCATCGCCGTCCGGCGCTGCGCCTCGGCCCCCGCCCGGGCCAGCGCCGTCTCCTCCTCGAGCTGGCGCGTGCGGATCAGGTTGTCGCGGAAGACCCCCAGAGCGGCGGCCGCCGCCCCGATCTCGTCCCGGCGACCGAGGCCGGGGATGGCGATGCCCGCATCGCCCTGCGCCAGCCGGTTCATGGCGGTGGTGATCCGGCGCAGGGGGCGGGCCACGTCGAGGGCGAGGCCGGTCGCGGCCGCCGCGGCGATCAGCGCCGCCAGGACGATCGCCACGACCGTCGCGAACCACGCCCCGTCATAGGCCGCCTCGGCCGCCTGCCCGCTGCGCTGCGCCGCCGCGTCGGCGAGATCGACGAGCTTCTGCAACTCGGCCAGGACCGCGTTGATGCCGCTCGACATCTCGGTGTTGAAGATCCGCAGCGCCCCGGCGACGTCGCCGGCCGCCGCCATCGCGACGATCTTCTCCTGCAGCGCGTGATAGACCTGCCACTGCTGCTCGAACGCCGCGAACTGGGCACTCTCCTCCGGGCTCGCCGGCAGGGCCTGGTACTGGGTGCGCAGGGTCCGCAGCTCGCCCTCGCGCTTGAGGATCGTGGCGGCGACCTCGGCGCGCAGCGCGGCCGTGTCCGCGGTGATCAGCCGGCTCGCGTTGACCCGCAGGCGGTACACGGCCACCTGGAGCTTGCCGAGCACCTGGACGGTGGGCAGCCGCGTCTCGCGCAGGTCGCGCCCCGCCGCATCGACCGTCCGCAGCTCGTAGAGGGAACTCGCCCCGAAGCCGGCCACCAGGACGACCATGAGCGCGAAGCAGGCGCCGAGCTTGGATCCGATGGAGGTGAGGCGAGTCATAGGGCGCGCATCCACGTGGGACAGGAGGCTGGATCGGGTAGACCGCATTAGTGCCGTTCGCCGTTAACGAATTCTGATCGTGGGGCAATTCGGATCGGGTGCGGTACTATCGTTCTGCTTTCGGAGGCTGGCGACGCCCGGGATTCCGACATCGTGAACCGGCGCGGCAGTCCGGGGCTGGCCGGTACGGACCCGACAGGCCGGCCGGGCTTCATCCGGGGACGAAATGCTGTAGAGGAAACCGCGTCAGCCGCCGGGCCAGCCGGCACGAGCCGGGTTCCAGCCAATGCCCACCGATCCGTCCGTTCCCAGCCGCTCCGTGCCCCGGCCCGTGCCGCGCCCCGGCGTCGCGGCGATCGAGGCCTACGTGCCCGGCAAGAGCGGGACGACGGGCGGCCACCCGGTCTACAAGCTCTCCTCCAACGAGACGCCGCTGGGCCCGAGCCCGGCCGCGGTCGCGGCGGCGCGCCAGAGCCTCGACGACCTCGCCCTCTACCCGGACGGCAACGCGACGGCTTTGCGCGCGGCGATCGCGGAGCGCTACGGCCTCGACCCGGCCCGGATCGTCTGCGGGGCGGGCTCGGACGAGCTGCTCTCGCTCCTCGCCTACGCGTATCTGGCGCCGGGCGACGAGGGGCTGTTCAGCGCGCACGGCTTCCTCGTCTACCGCATCGCGATCCTGGCCGCGGGCGGCACGCCGGTGGTGGCGCCCGAGCGCGACCTCACCACCGACGTCGACGCGCTCATCGCCCGCCTCACCGAGCGGACGCGGATCGTCTACATCGCCAACCCCAACAACCCGACCGGCACCTACCTGCCCTTCGAGGAGGTGCGCCGCCTGCACGCCGCCCTGCCGCCCGACGTGCTCCTCGTCCTCGACGGCGCCTACGCGGAATATGTCCGCCGCAACGATTACGGCTCCGGGCTCGACCTCGTGCTGGAGGCCGACAACGTCGTGATGACCCGCACCTTCTCCAAGATCCACGGGCTCGCCGCCCTGCGGATCGGCTGGATGGTGGCGCCCGCGCACGTGGCCGACGCGGTCAACCGCATCCGCGGACCGTTCAACCTCTCGGCGGCGGCGATCCGGGCGGGTGCGGCGGCGATCCAGGACGACGCCCACGTGGCGGCGGCGGTCGCCCACAACGACGCCTGGCTCGCCCGCCTCACCGAGGAGGTCCGGGCGCTCGGCCTCGCCGTGACCCCGAGCGTGGCGAACTTCGTCCTCGTCCACTTCCCCGACGCGCCCGGCCGCTCGGCGGCCGCCGCGGACGCCTTCCTGACGGGCCGCGGCGTGATCACCCGGCGCGTCGCCGCCTACGGCCTGCCGGACTGCCTGCGGGTCACGGTCGGCAGCGAGGCCGCCAACACGGCCTTCCTCGACGGGCTCCGGGCCTTCGTGCGGGGCGCGCATGCCTGAGGC
>NZ_LSIX01000926.1:0-2595 GCF_001556475.1 Methylobacterium sp. CCH5-D2
GCAGGCGGGTTCCGGTCGTCGGCACCGCCTCGGCCTCGGCCCGGCCCGGCGCGCACGGGCCCTCGCCCGCGCGGCGCGCGGCCTACCTGCTGTTCAGCTTCGAGCGGGCGGGCGACCGGCACGTGATCTCGGCCCGGCAGCGCGGCCTCGACGCGGAGGGGAATGTCGGCGATCTCGGCGCGCTCGCGCTCGACGGGGCGGTCTGAGGTCGCGGTCTCCAAGCGCTTGGACAGCCGACCCGAAGGGCGCAATAGCCACGCCGCGCCCCCTCTCCCGCACGGGCTACCGTATTACATATCTCGGATGGCACACGCGCAGTCCCCCTCCCCCGCAGAGGGGGGAAGGAGAGCGCCGAGAGCATCAGTAGGCGTTGTGGGAATCCGGTAGCCCGCGCGGAAGAGGAGACCCGCGCCTGATCCGGGCGGGGTTCAGACTTGCGGCCACAGACAATCGCCGGGCCCTACAGGAGAAGAGTGGCGCGGTTCGCACCGCACATCCGAAACGATTATCGGGGCTCGTGGCAGGGTTGCGGCGCCGCCTCTCGCGCGGCGCCGCGGGCGGCCGTTAGGCGCCCGCCGTGATGAAGCCCTGCTGCTGGCGGGCGATGCTCGCCTCGTAGCGCTCGGCCTGCAGGCGGGTCAGGCCGGAGATCAACGCCGTCATGCCGCGGTAAACAGTATAGGTTCCGTCCTGGGTCGGGCGAACGCGAATCATCTCGGACATCGGAGCCATCCTGTGTTGGGTCATTGCCTCTGGACGACGATTCTCTTCCAACGCGCCGTGCGCGAAGGAATAATTCTCCTCCTGTCTCCTTGAAGCGGCTTGCGAGGCTGCGACGTTAACGCATCGAAACCTCTGCGCAAGTGATTCGCGGACGTTCTGCGTAAGTATTTCTGCTGCGGCGCAGTATAGGCGCCGCACGCGTCTGCGAGGCAAGTCTAAACCGGCTTTCGTGACGCCCCGGCGACGGGCGCGCGCCTACAGCGCCACCTCGATCAGGAAGGGACCCCGCCGCGCCAGCGCGTGCCGGAACACGTCGGTGAAGGCCTCCAGCGTCTCGACGCGGCGGCCTTCCACGCCGTAGCCGCGGGCGAGGCTGACCCAGTCCACCGGCGGGTCGTCGAGCGAGAGCATGCCGAGCGCCTTCGGGCCGGGGTTGCGCGCACCCACGTTGGCAAGCTCGCCCCGCAGGATCGCGTAGGCACGGTTCGACCAGATCAGCGTCACCACGTCGAGGCGTTCGCGCGCCTGGGTCCAGAGGGCCTGGGCGGTGTAGAGGGCGCTGCCGTCGGCCTGCAGCCCGATCACCTTGCGGCCGCGCGCCGCCACTGCGGCGCCGGTCGCCATCGGGATGCCGAGGCCGATCGCGCCGCCGGAGAGCTGGAGCCAGCTGTGCGGCGCGGCGCCGTGTGTGGCGCCGAAGAAGTTGCGCCCCGTCGTCAGCGACTCGTCGCAGACCACCGCCCCCTCCGGGATCAGCGCGCCGAGCACCCGGCCGATCGTGTCGTCGCCGAGCGGCCCGCTGGTCGGAAGCTCCGGGCGCGGCGGCACGGCCAGATCGATCTCCGCCGGCGCGCCGACCGCCTCGGCGAGACGCTCCAGCGCCTCGATCTGGTCCTCCTCGGGGGCGGCCAGCATCACCGTCTCGCAATCGGGATGGGTGAGCACGCTCGGCTTGCCCGGATAGGCGAAGAAGCCGACCGGGCGCGTGGCGCCGACGAGGACGACGCGCCGGTAGGGCGCCAGCACCGCGATCGCCTGATCGATCGGGTAGGGCAGCCGCTCGATCGGCACCTCGCCCGCGCCGCGGTCGATCCGGGCGTTGGAGGTCATGGCGAGCAGCCTCGCCCCGGTCTTGCGCGCGATCCGGGCCGCGATGCGCTTTCCCGCGCCACGCAGGGCCCGGTCGCCGAGATGCAGCAGGGCCGGCTCGCCGCTCCTGAGCGCCCGCGCCGCCTCGGCGACCGCCTCGTCGCCCGCCCGCGCCCGCTCCGGGACGGGCGGGACCAGGGCGATGCCGGAGCCCGGCTGCCAGGCGGTGTCGGCGGGCAGGATCAGGGTGGCGATCCGCCCCGGCGCGGTGCGGGCGGCGGCGATCGCCGCGGCGCCGTCGGCCGCGATCTCGGTCGCGCTCGTGCCCGTGCGGGTCCAGGCGGAGACGGTGGCGGCGAGCCCCTCGATGTCGGAGGTCAGCGGCGCGTCGTACGCGCGATGGTCGGTCGCGTGCTCGCCCACGATGTTGACGACCATCGAGCGGGCGCGGCGGGCGTTGTGGAGGTTGGCCCAGCCGTTGGCGAGACCGGGGCCGAGATGGAGCAGCGTCGAGGCGGGCTTGTCGGCGACGCGGCTGTAGCCGTCCGCCGCACCCGTCGCCCCGCCCTCGAACAGGAACAGCACGCAGGCCATGCCCTCGACCCGGTCGAGGGCAGCCACGAAATGCATCTCCGAGGTGCCCGGATTGGTGAAGCAGACCTCGACGCCGCCCGCCACCAGGGTGCGCACGAGGCTCTCGGCCCCGTTCATCGGCTCGGACACGGCAGGGCACTCCTCGCGCCGGCTGGGCCGGCCTCAGGTCGCATGGTGGCGCGGCGGGGC
>NZ_LSIX01000927.1:0-10686 GCF_001556475.1 Methylobacterium sp. CCH5-D2
CTGTAGGGAGAGGTCTGCTTTCGCAGAAAGCCGGGTGAGGGGTATGAGGCTTCCAGTAAAAGCGCTGAGCTGAACGCGCGTCGATGGCACGCTCAGGTCGGGAACGTCATACCCCTCACCCCAACCCTCTTCCTATGGGAGAGGGGGCACCGCGCGGTGGTATGAGGACAGGTTCCTGTCCGGGTCGTGCCGCGATCGGACGGCCGGGCCTTGTCCCGCCGCGCCCGCATCCGGTCGCCCACGGCGCCGGCGGACACGCGCTCAGTGGGCCATCAGCACCGGCAGGCGCGCGTTCTCGATCACCGTGCGGGTGACGCCCCCGAGCAGGAACTCGCGCACCCGGCTGTGGGTGTAGGCGCCGAGCGCCAGCATCGAGGCGCCCCGCCGCTCCGCCTCGGCCAGGATCGCCGTGCCGACCGGGAGCGGCTCCTCCATCCCGAGCGTGACGGCCTCCGCCACGATGCCGTGCCAGCGCAGATAGCCGCACAGGTCGGCGGCGCGCGCCTCCTCGAAGCGCTCGGTCCGGGCGTGCACGACCGTGACCCGGGCCGCCTCGCGCAGCAGCGCGATGGACTGGCCGACGAGGCGGGTCGCCTCCAGGCTGCCGTTCCAGGCGACCATCACGTGGGCGAGCAGGTCGTGGGGCACGTCCTCGCCGACCATCAGGGTGGGGCGCCCGACCGAGAACAGGGCGGTGTCGAGCGCGCGGCCCGTGAACGGCACGGCCGGGTCCGGGCGGTCCACCACCACCAGATCGTTCACGCGGCCCGCGAGCGTCAGGACCGGCTCGATCTCGCCCGCGTGTTCGGTCCAGGTCGCGAAGGTGGCGTCGAGGGGGCCGTCCGGCGGCATGAACGGCACCCGTTCGCGCCCGCACCAAGCCCGGAGGGCCGCCTTGCCCTCGGCCGCGGCCTCGCGCGCACCCTGCTCGATGGCCGCGACGGAGGTCCAGTCCATGGGCGCGAGGCCCGCCATGGCGGCCATGACGTGCTCGGGTCCGGGCGCCACGAAGGCGACGCCGATATGCGCGCGGAGGCGCCGGCTCAGGCGGAGCGCCGCGTCGAGCCGGCGCGCGGCGTCGATCCCGGGTCCGGTCGGAACGAGAAGGCAGCGCAGGTACATCGGGACGCTCCTCGCTCAGCGCTCCAGGGTCTTCAGGTAGGCGATCAGGGCCTCCGCCTGGTCCGGGTCGAACCGGAACTCGGGCATGCCGGGATGCCCGGTGCGGATGCCCTCGGCGAGGGATTCGCCGAGATCCTCGACGGGGTAGCGCGTGTGCAGGTCGCGGAAGGGAGGCGCCTCGCCGAGCGGGCTCGCGCCGACGCGCCCGACCGCGTGGCAGCGGGCGCAGTTCGTCCGCGCCAGCGTCTCGCCCTGCTGCACCCGGCGGTCCCAGGCGGCCGCCGGGGCGGCGAAGGGGAGCGGCGGCAGCGCGAGGAGACCGGCCGCCGCGAGGGCCGCCATGACGGTCGGGGCGCGCATCAGTGGCTCATCAGGCAGCAGACGGGCGTCGCCCGCATGACGTCGCGGGTGACGCCGCCGAAGATCCACTCGCGCAGGCGCGAATGGCCGTAGGCGCCCATCACGATGAGATCCGCCTCCTCGGCCCGGGCGAACCGCATCAGCTCGTCCGCGGGGCCGATGACCGGGCTCGGCAGCAGGTGTGTGGTGGCCGCGATGCCGTGCCCCGCGAGGTACTCGGCCGCGCCCTCCGCGCCCTCGTTCCGCGCGCCCGGCCCCACCGCCACCACGCAGGTCCGCTCGGGATGGCCGAGAAAGGGCAGGGCGTCGTGGATCGCCCGGCGCGCCTCGCGCGTGTCCTTCCAGCCGACGACGACGCGCCGGGCCGCGAGGCGCTCGATGCCGGGCGGCACGACGAGCACCGGGCGGCCGACCTCCATCAGGACGGCGCCGGTCGGGACGGCGAGCAGGCCCGGATCGCCGTCCGCCGCGCCCTGGCGGCCCACGACCACGAGGTCGGCGGTGCGTGCCTGATCGAGGAGGTGGAGCAGGGGATCGGCCAGCGCGGAGCGCCAGGCGGTCTTGGGCGCCGCGCCGGCCTCGCGCTCGAACAGGGCCTTGGCCTCGTCGAGCTGCTCGCGCGCCCAGCGCTCCTCGTCCTCGTAGACCCGTTCGACCTCCAGCATGTCGCCGACCGGCATCAGGCTCGGGACCTGGCGCGCGGCGACGCCGGTGAGCCGCGCCCTGAGCCGCTCCGCGAGCCCGGCTGCGAGCCGGACGCGGTCCGCGCCCATGGGATCGACCGAGACCATGATGTTCGAGATCCGCATCCCCGCCTCCCCGCTGCTTCCCCAGACCGGGATCGCAGGTTCGATGGGGCATCCTCCTCCGGCGCCCCGGGCCGGACCTTGATTCAAGTCAACGGGTTCCGTGCGACGCGGAGTCGGGCGCGCGCTCAGGGCACCAGGCTCAGGGCACCAGCACGGCGGCGCCCGTCAGGATTCCGGCGCGGTGGTCGGCCACGGCCTCGTTGGCCCGGATCAGCGGATAGGTGCGCGTGCGGGTGCGGATGCCGGCCCGCGGCGCCATCGCGAAGAAGCCGTGCGCGTCCGCGCGGGTCAGGTTGGCCACCGAGAGCAGCGCGCGCTCGCCCCAGAGCCGCGCGTAGGGGAAGGCCGGGATGTCGCTCATGTGGATCCCGCCGCAGACCACCCGCCCGCCCTTGGCGACGGCCGCGAGCGCGGCCGGCACCAGCGCCCCGTCGGGCGCGAAGATCAGGGCGGCGTCGAGCGGGACGGGGGGCGCCTCGTCCGAGCCGCCCGCCCATTCCGCCCCGAGCGCGCGGGCGAAATCCTGGGCCGCGCGGTCGCCGGGCCGGGTGAGCGCGAGCACGCGCCGCCCCTCCCAGCGGCAGATCTGGGCGACGATGTGGGCCGCCGCGCCGAAGCCGTAGAGGCCGACCGTCCCGGCCTCGCCCGCCATCCGAAGGGTGCGCCAGCCGATCAGCCCGGCGCAGAGGAGGGGCGCGGTCGCCACCGGATCGAGCGCGGGATCGAGCGGGACCGTGAAGGCGGCCTCGGCCAGGAGATGGCTCGCGAAGCCGCCGTCGCGCGTGCAGCCGGTGAAGCCCGCCGCGTCGCAGAGGTTCTCGCGGCCGCCCTTGCAGTAGGGACAGGCGCCGCAGGCATGCCCGAGCCAGGGCACGCCGACCCGCGCGCCGGGCCGCGGCGCGGCCACGCCCGCGCCCGCCGCCTCAACGGTCCCGACGACCTCGTGCCCCGGCACGACGGGGTAGACCGCCTGGGGCAGTTCGCCGTCGATGAGGTGCAGGTCGGTCCGGCAGACCGCGCAGGCCTCGACCCGGACCCGGACCTCGCCGGGACCGGGCTCCGGGTCCGGCCGCTCCTCGGGCACCAGGGAGGCGCCGACCGCCCGCAGGACCATCGCCAGCATCGGGCCGCTCCCGCCGCGCCTACGAGAGGGTCAGGTGGTCCTCGACGGCGCGCACGCCGGGCGCCGACCACGCGGCCCGCTCGGCGAGCTCCCGCTCCCGCCAGACGTCGACGCACCCGTCGAGGATCACCCGGTCGCCCTCCACGCGCACGCGGATCGTGTCCGGGTCCCGGGCGCTGCGCTTGAGGGCGGCGCGGATGCGGGACCGGACCTCCTGGGCCTCGGCCGGCGGCTTCACCGCGATCAGGTTGACGATGTCGGTGACGCCCGCGAGGCGGCGCAGGGCCGCGTCGACGGCCGCCTTCTGGTGATAGTGGGGCACGCTGCCCTGGAGCGTGACGCAGCCGTGCTCGACCTTGATCGAGACCGCGCGGTCCGGGATCCGCACGTCCCATTCCAGCACCTGGGCACAGCGCTCGGCGAGCGCCTCGTCGCCGATGCGTGGGTTCTGCGGGTAGCGGACCTCGATCTCCTCGACCACCGCGCGCACCCCGCGCACCCGGAGCGCGACGCGCTCGGCGATGGTCTTCTCGGCGTAGCTCCGGACATGGCCCGAGAGCGTGACGATCCCCTTCTCGACGATGACGCCGATGCGTGCGGCATCGACCATGGGGGCGTATTCCAGCTCGTCGAGCACGCGCTGGCGCACGGTGATGTCGTCCATCGCCCTGTCCTCCGTTCGGTCGCCGGGCCGGGAGCGCTCTCCGTCGGTGGGACGCCGGCCCGGCGCGGGAGAGCGCGTCGCGACGAGGGCCGGTTCCGGTCGCACCGCGGGTCGGGAGCGATCCTAGAGGGCGAGCCAGAGCAGGGCGGTCGTCGCCAGCGAGGCCGCCGCCGCCAGGGCCAGCGCCTGAAGGCTGCCGATGCTGCGGTAGCGCGCCGCGTCGGCGACGACCCGGGCGCCGACGTCGTTGCGCGGCTCGAGGCGGACCGTCACCCGTGCCCGGCGCACCGCGCCGATCGCGGTGGATCGAAGAACCAGCGTCATCGTTCGCTCCCGTCCGTCCCGCCGCCCCATCGCGGCGCCGTCCCGGCACTCTTGCCGGCACTCTTGCCGGCGCTCTTGCCGACGCGGGCATCCTGCCGGTGGGCGCGCACGCCGCCTTGATCCAGCTCAACGCCCGCGGTCCCGCCAGCCGGCACGGTCGCCCGAAGGATCAGCCGCGGGGATCAACAGCCGCCGGGAGGCCGACATGGACGCGAGGCACGGGCCGGAGGATCGGTCGAGTGGCGGCTCGAAAGCGGTTTCGAAGGGCGGCGCGCGGCCGGGGGAACCGGCTCGGGAGCCGGCTTGGGAACCGGCTTCGGAGCGGCCGGGGCCGCCCTTCGTGCCCGGGCCGCTCGGGCCGGACAGCCTCGCGCGGATCGACGCCTACTGGCGCGCCGCCAACTACCTGTCGGTCGGGCAGATCTACCTGATGGCCAACCCGCTGCTGCGCGAGCCGCTGCGCCCCGAGCACGTCAAGCCGCGCCTCCTCGGGCACTGGGGCACGACGCCGGGCCTCAACTTCATCTACGCCCACCTCAACCGCGTCATCCGCCAGCGCGACCTCGACATGATGGCGGTCTGGGGACCGGGCCACGGCGCGCCCGGCCTCGTCGCCAACGCCTGGCTGGAGGGCACCTACGGCGAGATCTACCCGGACGTGGCGCAGGATGCGGAGGGCATGGCCCGCCTGTTCCGGCAGTTCTCGTTCCCCGGCGGCATCCCGAGCCACGCCTCGCCCGAGCTGCCGGGTTCCATCCACGAGGGCGGGGAACTCGGCTACGCCCTGGCCCACGCCTTCGGGGCCGCGCTGGACAATCCCGGCTTGACGGTCGCCTGCGTGATCGGGGACGGCGAGGCCGAGACGGGGCCGCTGGCCGCCTCGTGGCATGGAAACAAGTTCCTGGACCCGCGCGCGGACGGCGCCGTCCTGCCGATCCTGCACCTCAACGGCTACAAGATCGCCAACCCGACCATCCTCGCGCGCATGCCGGAGGACGAGCTGCGCAGCCTCCTCGTCGGCTACGGCTACGAGCCGGCCTTCGTCGCGGGCGACGCACCGGGGCCGATGCACCAGGCGATGGCCGCCGCCCTCGACGCCGCCCTCGACGGGCTCGCCGAGATCCGGGCGGCCGCCACGCACGGCCGGCGCGAGCGGCCGCGCCGGCCGATGATCGTGCTGCGCAGCTCCAAGGGCTGGACCGGGCCGAAGGTCGTGGACGGCAAGCCCGTCGAGGGCACGTGGCGCGCCCATCAGGTGCCGGTCGCCGCCGTGCGCGAGAACCCGGAGCACCGCAGGATCCTGGAGGACTGGATGCGCGCCTACCGGCCGGAGGAGCTGTTCGGGCCCGACGGCGCGCTCGTCCCCGACCTCGCCGCGCTGCCGCCGCAGGGGGCGCGGCGCCTCTCGGCGAACCCGCACGCCAACGCCCACAGGAGCCACCCCCTGCGCCTTCCGGACCTCCGGTCCTTCGCCGTCGCCGTGCCGGAGCCCGGCGGCGCCCGGGCCGAGGCGACGCGCGCGCTCGGGGCCTACCTGCGCGACGTCCTCGCCCTGAACCGGAAGGCGCGCAACTTCCGCATCATGGGGCCGGACGAGACGGCCTCGAACCGGCTCGACGCGGTCTTCGAGGTCACGGACCGCGCGTGGCAGGAGGCGATCCTGCCGGGCGACGACCACCTCGCTCCCGACGGGCGGGTCATGGAGGTGCTGAGCGAGCACCTCTGCGAGGGCTGGCTGGAAGGCTACGTGCTGACCGGCCGCCACGGCCTGTTCGCGACCTACGAGGCCTTCGTGCACGTGGTCGACTCGATGGTGAACCAGCACGCCAAGTGGCTGAAGGCCTCCCGCGAGCTGCCCTGGCGCCGGCCGGTGCCCTCGCTCAACATCCTGCTCTCGTCCCATGTCTGGCGGCAGGACCACAACGGCTTCAGCCACCAGGATCCGGGCTTCATCGACTTCGTGGCCAACAAGCGCGGCGACACCGCCCGGATCTACCTGCCGCCGGACGCGAACTGCCTCCTCTGCGTCACCGACCACTGCCTGCGCACCTACGACCGCATCAACGTCGTGGTGGCGGGCAAGCAGCCCGCGCCGCAATGGCTCGGCCTTGACGAGGCCGCCCGGCACTGCGCGGCGGGCGCGGGCATCTGGGACTTCGCCTCGAACGAGGGCGAGGAGGAGCCCGACGTGGTGATGGCGTGTGCGGGCGACGTGCCGACCCAGGAGACGCTCGCCGCGGTGGACTGGCTGCGCCGTCACCTCCCGGACCTGCGGGTGCGGGTGGTCAACGTCGTCGACCTGATGACGCTGCCGTCGCGCGCGATGCACCCGCACGGGCTCGACGACCCGACCTTCGACAGCCTGTTCACGCGCGACCGGCCGGTGGTGTTCGCCTATCACGGCTATCCCTGGCTCATCCACCGGCTGACCTACAAGCGGACGAACCACGAGAACTTCCACGTGCACGGCTTCATCGAGGAGGGGACCACGACCACCCCCTTCGACATGTGCGTGCTGAACCGGATCGACCGCTTCCACCTGGCGCTCGCCGCGCTCCAGGCGGTGCCGCGGCTGGGTGCGCGGCGCGACCACGCCGAGCAGGCGTTCCGCGAGGCGCTGGCCGCCCACGGCGAGCACGTCCGCCGCACCGGGGACGACCTGCCGGAGGTGCGGGACTGGACTTGGCCGGGCGCCGAGTCCCTCCGCAGGCCGCCGGCCCGCCTCACCCCTCGGCGTCGAGATGGGATCCCTCCCGCCCCAGGTGCAGGTAGCCGGCGTTGAACAGCGCGATGTCCTGCAGGGCGGGGAGGTCCAGAATCGTCAGCCGCTTCGACTTCAGGACGATCAGCCCGGCCCCGCGCATCTGGTGGAGCATGCGGTTCACGTGCACGTTGGTGAGGCCGAGCGTGTCGGCGATCTCGACCTGGGTGAGCGGCAGCGGGCAGGTGTCCCCCTCCGTGAGGCCGATCATGCGCAGGCGCCAGAACAGCTCGCAGAACAGGTGGGCGACGCGCTCCAGGGCGGTGCGCTGGCCGAGGCTGACCGTCCATTCCCGCTGGATCGCGGCCGCGACCAGCGTCTCCCACCAGAGCGCCTGCATGATCCGGGGATGCTGATCCAGCACCTCCATCAGCGCGGTGCTCGGGATCTCGGCCACGCGCACCGGGGTGAGCGTGCCGACCGCGTGGTCGAGCGCGCGCAGGACGAGCAGGTAGCCGTCGCAGAAATCGCCCGGCAGGACATGAGCCACGATCTGCCGACGGCCGTCCTCCAGCTGCTTGTAGCGGCAGGCCCAGCCCTCCAGGACCAGGCTGACGTGCCGCGGGCTGTCGCCGTCCCGCAGCAGGTCCTGATGGCGCCCGACCGCGCGCACGCTCCGGGCCAGCCCGTGCAGGGCCAGCCGGTCCGCCGCCGAGAGTCGGGTGAAGTGCTCGAGCTTGCGGATGAGATGGTCCGGCATGCCTTGGCCCCCCGCGTAGACCGGACAGGCTACAGGGGAGGCGACGCCCTCAGGTTGTCCTGAATCAACCGGAGCCTGCCGAGGCTGCGGCCGGCCGGGCAGGGCCGACCCGATCCACCCGGAAGGTGTGGTAGGCCGCGTCGTCCGCCCCGCGGATCGAGACGTACGCGCCCTCGAGGAAGGCGTGGGTGCCGAGGCGGTAGCCGGCCTCGTCGTCGTCCGTCGTCCGGTCGTCGTAGTCGATCAGCCAGGTCGCGCCTCCCTCGCCCCCGGCCCGGTGCACGAGCCGGCCGTGGCGGTCGCGCTCGCCGGTCCAGAAGCGGCGCACGCGGCAATGGTCGCGCGTCTCCTGCCAGAGCGCCGCGTCGAGGCGGCCCTCCGGGCCGAGCGGCGCCACGATCTCGTAGCCGCGCCCGGCACTCCCCTCCGGATGCTCGGGACAGCGCGCCAGCGTCAGGGTCACCCGGCGCAGCCGGGCCGGGGCCAGCACCTCCGATCCGCGGGACATGGCCGTCCTCCTCAGCTCAGGGCGACGATGCGGTCCTCGACGGCGCGGACGCCCGGCACCGACCAGGCCGCCCGCTCGGCGGCCTCGCGCTCCGCCCAGGCCGTCACCGCACCCTCGAGCGTGACCGTGTCGCCCGCGACGCTCACCTTGATCCCGTCCGCCTCGAACATCGCGCTGCGCCGGAACGCCTCCAGGATCTTGTCCTTGACCGCGGTCGGGTGGACCTCCGGCCTGACCCGGATGAGGTTCGACACGCCGACGACGCCCGACAGCTTGCGCACGGCCGCCTCCGCCCCCATTGCCTGGTACTGCCAGGGTACCGTGCCGGTCAGGGTGATCCAGCCCTTGCTCACCCCGACCTGGATGGCCTCCTTCGGGAGGTGGACGGACCAGTCGATGATGGCGAGGGCGCGCGCGGCGATCTGGTCGTCCTCGATCTGCTTCGCCGCCGGGTAGCGGACCCGGATCTCCTGCGCGACGGCGCGCACGCCCTTCACGCGGCGCACCGCGTTCTCGGCCTCGACCTTCTCGGCGTAGCTGCCGACATGGCCCGTCAGGGTCACCACCCCGTCCGAGACCGCGACGCCGATGTCGGCGGCATCGAGGCTGGGATCGAAGTCGAGTTCGTCGAGCACGGCGCGGCGCAGGTCCTTGTCGGTCATGGCGTCTCTCCCGATGGTTGGGGCGGGGGCCCGTCGGCGGAGCCGGCGGGTTCGTCAGGCGGTCGGGTCCGGCGGCGGGCCGGCGCGCCGCTCGGCGCGGGCGAGCGCGGCGCACCGATCCAGCTCCCGCCGCAGCGCCGGCAGGGTCTCCTCGACGCCGGCGGCCCTGAGATCCGCCTGCAGCCGCGACAGCAGCGGCCCGTCGCCCGTGACGACGCCCGCGTCGGTGAAGGTCTCGACGAACCGGTCGGCCGCCTCTGCGCCCAGGCGCATCCGCTCGCAGGCCCAGGCCGCCAGGAGCAGGTTGCGCCGGGTGCGGGCGCGGAAGCGCGCGTCCTCCTCCTGGACGAAACGGCGTTCGAAAGCCCGCTCGCGCGCGTCGAACGTGGTCATGGGACGGCTCCGCCTCGGGGCAGTCCGGATATTCTGCGGCCGGACGGGCCGGGGACCTTGAGGCAGATCAAGGCCCGGCGCGGGGCCTGGGCCGCTTCGCACGGGCGGGCGCCGGGCTTGCGCTGGATCAACGCGTCCGCGGGGGCGGCGCGGCAGGGTTCCGCCGACGGGAACGACGGGAGAGCCGAAGATGTCGGAGCCGCACGCCGCCGGCCGGGGCACCATTCCGGGCATCCGCGACGTCCTCGTGGGCATCGCCGAGGAGGGCCGCGACGACGGGCCCGAGAGCGCGCTCGCCTACGCGCTCGCGCTCGCGGGCACGGCCGGCGCGCACCTCACCGTGCAGTCCGCGGCCCGGCGCCTGACCGTGGTCGCCGGGGCGGCCTGGGGCGTCGTCCAGGAACTCGTCGCGTCCGAGAACGGGCGGCTGCGCGCCCTCGCGCAGGCCGCCGCCGGGCGCGCCGCCGCGGACGCGGCCGGCCTCGGCATCACCTGCACGACCGAGGCGTCGGCTCTGGCCTATCCGGACCTGATCGCCCGTCTCACGGCGCGCGCGCGCCTGGCCGACCTGACCGTCCTCGAGGCCGGCACCCGCGAGATCGACATTGAGCGCGACCTCATCGACGCCGCGCTCTTCGGAAGCGGACGGCCCGTCGTGGTGGTTCCGCCGGGCTGCCGGACGTTCGGCGCGCGGCGCGTCGTCGTCGCTTGGGACGGCGGTCCGCAGGCCGCGCGGGCCGCCAACGACGCCCTGCCGTTCCTGCGCCTCGCGGAGGCGGTCGAGATCGTGTCGGTGGTCGGCGAGAAGGACCTGTCGGCCTCTGTCGCCGGCGCCGAGTTCGCGCCGCACCTGACCCGCCACGGGGTCGCGGTGTCGGTCAACGACCTGCCCGTCGTCGGGGACGTCGCCGAGACGCTCAGGATCCAGGCGGGGCTGTTCCGTGCGGACATGCTGGTGATGGGGGCCTACCGGCGCGCGCGCTTCCGGGAGTGGCTCCTCGGCGGCGTGACGCGCTCGCTCCTCCTGCGCAGTCCCGTGCCGCTGTTCCTCGCCCACTGATACCGTTCCCGGTCGATGGTTTCGGCCGCGTGAGGGGAACCGCGCCCTTCCCCATCTCCCATAGGGAGAGGGTTCGGGTGAGGGGTATGACGCTTCAAAATCGAGCGCTGCATCGACGCGTGTCGATGCCGAGCAATATCCTGTGAGGTCATACCCCTCACCCGGCTTTCTGCGAAAGCAGACCTCTCCCTATGGGAGAG
>NZ_LSIX01000928.1:0-7721 GCF_001556475.1 Methylobacterium sp. CCH5-D2
GTTGTGCAGCAGCCCGTAGGGCTGGACGATCTCGTGATACATGTGGACGAGGACCGCCGCATCGACCGAGCTTGCTGGCAGGCGCGGGTCGTGCGGCTCGCCCCGCACCACCGTGACGTTCGCGAGATCGCGCACCCGCTTCTCGAGGGCGGCGAGGTAGCGCGGTGTCACGTCCTCCGCCAGCACGCGGCCCTCCGGCCCAACGAGCGGGCTCAGCCGTACCACGTAGTAGCCGCTACCGGCCCCGATATCGGCCACCGTCTCGCCGGGCGCGACGCGAAGCAGGCGGGCAACCTCGACGAACTCGCCGTTGCGGTCGCGCTGATCCTCAGGGATCCACTGCGGCGCCACGATCTCGGCGACCGGCCGGTCCGGCTTCGGGAAGGCCTCGGCCGGCGCGCCCGGGGGAGCGAGCGGCTCCGCCGCACGGGCTGCGGCGGTGAGGGCGAGGAGCAGGAGGGCGGCGCGGACCATCGGGCGGGCAACGCGGATGCCCGCGAAGCCGTTGCCGCGCGCGATTGACCCAGGCCGGGACCCCCGCCATCACCGCCGCATGACCGCGCCGCACCGGCCCTGGCGGGCCACGATCCTCACCCTCTACCCGGAGATGTTCCCGGGCCCCCTCGGAATCTCGCTCTCGGGCGACGCGCTCGCGCGGGGTGACTGGACCTGCGAGGCCCGCAACATCCGCGAGCACGGCATCGGCCGCCACCGCACCGTGGACGACACGCCGGCCGGCGGCGGCGCCGGCATGGTGCTGCGCTGCGACGTGCTGGCGGCGGCGATCGACGCCGCGGCGGAGCCCGGCGACGCGCGCCCGCGCCTGCTGATGTCGCCCCGCGGCCGCCCGCTGACGCAGGCGCGCGTGCGGGCGCTCGCCGAGGGGCCCGGCGCGCTCGTGGTCTGCGGCCGCTTCGAGGGCGTGGACGAGCGCGTCATCGCGGGCCGCGGTCTGGAGGAGGTCTCGATCGGCGACTACGTGCTCTCGGGCGGCGAGATCGCGGCGCTGACGCTCCTCGACGCCTGCGTGCGCCTGCTGCCCGGCGTGATGGGCAAGGCGGCCTCCGGCGAGGAGGAGAGCTTCGAGGGCGGCCTGCTCGAATACCCGCATTACACGCGGCCGCGGGACTGGGAGGGCCGCGCGATTCCCGATGTGCTCAACAGCGGCCATCACGGCGCCGTCGCCCGCTGGCGCCGGGCCGAGGCCGAGCGGATCACCGCCGAGCGGCGGCCGGATCTGTTGTCGGCGCGCGCGCCCGGGCCGGCGCGCTGACGACGGGCATATCCCTGTTGCGGGCAAGCCCCTTGCGCGCGACCGCGACTCGGCGCACGAGCACCGGCTCGATTCGCCCCAGCGTCATGGCGAATCCGACTGCCAGGATGATGCCGATGTCCGACCGTCCCGCCGCCCGACCGCGCGTGCCGAATTTCTCGTCCGGGCCCTGCGCCAAGCACCCCGGCTGGAACCTTCAGGCGCTCTCGGACGCCGCGCTCGGTCGCTCGCACCGCTCGACCCTCGGCAAGGCCAAGCTGAAGCAGGCGATCGACCTGACCCGCACGGTGCTTCAGGTGCCGGCCGATTTTCGTATCGGCATCGTGCCGGCCTCCGACACCGGCGCCGTCGAGATGGCGATGTGGACCATGCTGGGCGAGCGCACCGTCGAGGTCGCGGCCTGGGAGGCGTTCGGCCTCGAATGGGTCACGGACGCGCTCTCCGAGCTGAAGATCGAGCCGCGGGTCCACAAGGCACCCTACGGCACGCTGCCCGACCTCTCGGCGATCGACACGAAGCACAACGACGTCGTCTTCACGTGGAACGGCACCGCCGCGGGCGTGAAGGTGCCGAACGGCGACTGGATCGCGGCCGACCGCGAGGGGATCACGATCTGCGACGCGACCTCGGCGGCCTTCGCGCAGCCGCTCGCCTGGGACAAGATCGACGTGCTCACCTTCTCCTGGCAGAAGGTGATGGGCGGCGAGGCCGCGCACGGCATGCTCGTCCTCTCGCCCCGCGCCGTCGCGCGGCTCGAGAGCCACACGCCCGCCTGGCCGGTGCCGAAGGTGTTCCGCCTCACCAAGGGCGGCAAGCTCATCGAGGGCATCTTCCGGGGCGACACCATCAACACGCCCTCGATGCTCGCGGTCGAGGACTACATCGATACGCTCCGCTGGGCCGAGTCGGTCGGCGGCCTCGACGCGCTCCACGCCCGGGCCGACGCCAACGCCGCCGCGGTCCATGCCTGGGTGGCGCGCACCCCCTGGATCGGGCATCTCGCGGTCGATCCCGCGACCTACTCCAACACCGGCGTCTGCCTCGTGATCGCCGATCCGGACGTGCTGGCCAAGGGCGACGCGACGGTGGCTGCGATGGCGTCGGGCATCGTCGAGACCCTCGAGCGCGAGGGCGTCGCCCTCGACATCGGCGCCTACCGCGATGCGCCCGCGGGCCTGCGCCTCTGGTGCGGCGCCACCGTCGAGACCGGCGACCTCGAGGCGCTCTTCCCCTGGCTGGACTGGGCCTTCGCGCAGGAGAAGGCGAAGCTCGCCCGGGCGGCGTAGGCGCCGAGGCGGGGCCCCGCCGCAGGGCTCCGCCCCGCACCCGCCAAAGGTCGCGGACCTCAAGGATCCATGACCATCCGGACATGCGAAAGGGGCGGCGAGATCTCTCGCCGCCCCTTTCGCATGTCCGGTTCGGGGCGCCCGCGGGCGCCCCGACACGATCAGAAGGTGAAGCCGGTCTCGACCATGTAGCGGTCCTGGCTGCCCTTGTTGCCGAGCTTGCCGAAGCCGAGACCCGCGATGCCGTTGAGGGCGTCGCCGCGCTGATAATCGACCAGCGCGACGTGCGAGTACTCGCCGCGGATGAAGTACCGGCCCCAGGTGAAGGTCGGCGTGACCGTGAACGAGTAGGCCGAGCTGCCCGAACCGTACAGCACCGCCGTGCGGTCCTGCAGGAAGCGGTCGCCGCTCTGGGCGATGTACTCGAAGCGGCCCGCGAGCGCGAAGTTGTCGGTGAAGGCGAAGCTCGCCAGGATCGCGCCGCCATAGGTCTCGGCGCCCTGCAATCCGAAGACCGGCTCGACCTTGGTGTACTGGAAGTACGGGGTCACGATCCAGGGACCGTCCGCGTAGGTGTAGTTCACGCTGATGATGCTGCTGTTCTGCAGCGTCGCAGGGGTGGCGTACTGGAATCGACCGGTCTGGTTGAAGGAATTGTAGTTGCTGAAGTGCGTGCCGCCGTTGATGCCGATCGTGTTGGCGTCGTTCAGCTTGTAGGTGATCGCGCCGGTGACCCAGTTCAACTCGCCCGAGTAGAAGCCGTCGGTGACGGCGAACGAGGCCGCGAGCGGACCGTTCGCGTAGTTCACCTGCACGCCCTGGTTGATGATGTTCTCTTGGTTGAACAGGAGGCCGCGCGAGATGTTCAGGTTCTGGAAGGTGAAGGCCAGTTCCGTGCCGATATTGGTCGGCATGCGGCCGCCCTGGATCGACCACTCGTCGTTGAGCACCCACTTGCCGAACACCACCGGGACGGGGCTGAACAGCAGGCCGGTCTGATCGATCGCGCTGAAGGTCGGGAAGCCGAGCGCCGGGATCGAGTACAGGCCGGTCTGGACGTAGAACTGGAACGGGCCGTCCGCCTTCTGGATGAAGGCCTGGACGTTGCTGAAGTCGACCCGGCCGACCCGGTCGTCGCGCTGGCCCGGCACGATGGGCGTGTAAAAGGACGGCAGACGGTCGCTGTAGTTGTACGCGTAGCCGGTGATCGCGCCGCCGACATAGATGTCGCCGATTCCGGTGGTGAAGCAGGACGGATCCGGGTTCTGCTTGATGACGCCCGCATAGGCCGGGAAGGTGATCGCCGTCTTGCAGGGGCCCGTCACTGGGACGGCGGCCGGCGCCGGCATGTCGGCGGCCTGAGCCTGCGCGAGGCCGAGCACCAGGGCAGCCGATGCGGTCGCGCTTCGCAGGATCAGTTTGATCGTCATGAGTTTTCGAGCCCCAAGTTTATTCTATGGACCGAAAATGCCTCGACCGCGGCGAACACCGCAAAATGAAACTGCGGGCATTTGCCTAGTTTTCGGGCATTCGAGGCCCGATCGGGTTCTTGGCGCCCGCATGTTGCCGCAAGGACACAACAGCGTGATCCCAAATCGCTGCTTTGGTTAAGAAACCGTTGATCCGCCAGCGTGGGGAAGCAGATCCCGCCGCCCGTCCAGATCTCCCCTGATCTTTCTGGTATCGCCCGCTCCAGTTTCGGCGGGCGCCCGATTCGATACTGGTTCGGGTCGGGCGGTCCGAAACGCGGACGGCCCCGGCTCTCGCGAGCCGGGGCCGTCCATCGCTTGGTCCGCGCTTGTGCCGGATCAGTAGTTGTAGGCGCGCTCGCCGTGGTCGGCGATGTCGAGACCCTCGCGCTCCTCCTCCTGCGTCACGCGCAGGCCGATGGTCAGATCGACCAGCTTGTAGAGGATCGCCGATCCGATGCCCGACCACAGGATGGTGAAGCCCACGGCCTTCAGCTGGGCCATGACCTGCGTGGCGAGCTCGTAGGTGCCCACCGTCAGCTCGCCGGGCTTGGTGGTGTAGTCGGGGATGCCGACGCCGCCGAGCGCGGGGTTGACCAGGATGCCGGTCGCGATGGCGCCGATGATGCCTCCGACGCAGTGCACGCCGAACACGTCGAGCGAGTCGTCGTAGCCGAGCGCGTTCTTGACGCTGGAGCACATGATGAAGCAGGCGGCGCCGGCGACGAGGCCCAGCACGATCGAGCCCATCGGGCCGGCGAAGCCCGCCGCCGGGGTGACGGCGACGAGGCCCGCGATGGCGCCCGACAGCATGCCGAGGAGCGACGGCTTGCCCTTCAGCGCCCACTCCACGAACAGCCAGGAGATGGCGGCCGCGGCGGTGGCCACGAAGGTGTTGAGCATCGCGAGCGCGGCCGAGCCGTTCGACTCGAGGTTCGAGCCGGCGTTGAACCCGAACCAGCCGACCCAGAGCAGCGCGGCGCCGATCGTGGTCATGGTGAGCGAGTGCGGCGCCAGCAGGTCGCGGCCGTAGCCGATGCGCTTGCCGAGCATCAGGCAGCCGACGAGGCCCGCGATGCCGGCGTTGATGTGCACCACGGTGCCGCCAGCGAAGTCGAGGGCGCCCCACTTGAAGAGCATGCCGGCGTCATTCAGCACCGCGTCGTACTCGGCCTTGGCGGCCGCGTTCGCCTCGCCACCCGCGGCGGCCAGCTTCTTGGCCGCGTCCGCGAAGACGTCCGGACCGCCCCAGTACCAGACCATGTGGGCCATCGGGAAGTAGATCAGCGTGACCCAGAGGATCGAGAACACGACCAGCGCCGAGAACTTCATCCGCTCGGCGAAGGCGCCGACGATGAGGGCCGGCGTGATCATCGCGAACGTCATCTGGAAGCAGATGTAGACGTATTCGGGGATCACGACACCGTTGGAGAAGGTCGCCGCCACCGAGTTCGCGTCGACGCCCTTCAGGAAGGCCTTCGAGAAGCCGCCCACGAAGTCGTTGAGGCCGCCGCCGTTGGTGAAGGAGAGGCTGTAGCCGAAGGTGACCCAGAGCAGGCAGGCGATGCAGCCGATGGCGAAGACCTGGGTCAGCACCGAGAGCATGTTCTTGGTGCGCACGAGGCCGCCGTAGAACAGGGCGAGACCCGGCACGACCATCATCAGGACGAAGGCCGACGAGACCAGCATCCAGGCGGTGTCGCCCTTGTTCGGCACCGGCGAGGGCGGCGGCGAGATGGCTTCCGGCGCCGGCGACTGGGCCAGCGAGGGCTCGATCAGGAGAGCGGCGAGCGCCGCGCCTCCCAGCCCGAGCGCGAGGACGTTGCGAAGTTTCATGGACACGAGACTCCCGGTCGCGTTTGTCTGTCGCTTGAGGTGAAGGATGGGGCGAGCGGATCGGCGGCTCGCTGCGGGCCGTCCGGCCCGGGAAGACTCAGAGCGCGTCGGCGTCGGTCTCGCCGGTCCGGATGCGGACGGCCTTCTCGAGCGGCATCACGAAGATCTTGCCGTCGCCGATCTGGCCCGTGCGGGCGGCGCCCGCGATCGCGTCGATCACGCTGGACACGAGATCGGAGGCCACCGCGACCTCGATCTTCAGCTTGGGCAGGAAGCTCACCGCGTACTCGGCGCCGCGATAGATCTCGGTGTGGCCCTTCTGGCGGCCGTAGCCCTTGACCTCGGTCACCGTCAGGCCGTGCACGCCGATGCCGGTGAGGGCGTCGCGCACCTCTTCCAGCTTGAACGGCTTGATGATGGCCATCACGATCTTCATGGGCGGCGCCCCCTGCTTCCGGTTGGAACCTCGGCCGGCGCGCCCGCGGGCGCCGGTTGCGGTCCTGTTGTCCGCGGCGGGCCGGAATGGCCCCGCGATCGGAAGCGCCTATTCAAGGACTATGCCAGGGCTGGCCGGACGGAACTTTCCGGAAAGACGCAGTTCTGCCCACGCTTTGATCGATTAGGACTCACGGTTGCCGCCCCAATGGTCGAGCTTGTGCCTATCGGGTCGGCAGATTGGCGATCGATTGGGCAGATTTGCGTGTTCGGGATGCGTCAGGCCCGACGCGGCCGGATCAGGCCTTCCTGGGCTACCGAGGCAACCAGGTCTCCGTCCTGGGTGAAGATCTGGCCCCGGGCGAAGCCGCGGGCGCCGCCGGTGCTGGGGCTGTCCTGCGTGTAGAGCAGCCAGGAATCGGCCCGGAATGGCCTGTGGAACCAGAGCGCGTGGTCGAGGCTCGCGCCCTGGATGTCGGGGTCGAACACCGAGCGGCCATGGGCGATCAGCGTCGCGTCGAGGAGCGTCATATCGGAGGCGTAGGCCAGCACCGCCCGGTGGATCGCCGGGTCGTCCGGCAGGCGCGAGGCCGCCCGCAGCCAGACGTTGCAGACCGGGTCGGCAGGGCCGGGTTCGAGGTAGCGGCGCAGGTCCACCGGCTTCAGCTCGATCGGACGGGGGCGGGCGAAGTACCCGGTCAGCGCGGGCGGCAGGTTGGCACCGCCCCGCTCGATCAGCGTCCTGACGGACGGGAGCGCATCCGGGTCGGGCGCGCCCGGCATCGGTACCTGGTGCGCGTATCCCTCCTCCTCGGTCTGGAAGGAGACAGAGGTGGCGAAGATCGGCCGCCCGTGCTGGATCGCCCGCACGCGTCGGGTGGTGAAGCTGCCGCCGTCGCGGATGCGCTCGACCTCGTAGATGATCGGCGCCTTCGGGTCGCCGCCGAGCAGGAAGTAGGCGTGCAGCGAGTGAGGCGGCCGGCTCGCCGGCACGGTGCGGCTCGCCGCCACCAGCGCCTGCGCCACCACCTGCCCGCCGAAGACCCGGGGCCAGCTCACCCGCGGGCTCACGCCCCGGAACAGGTCCTCCTCCAGGCGCTCCAGGTCGAGGATGTCGAGAAGCTCTGTGACGATGTCGGTCATGCGGCGGGCGGTGCCTTCGGCGGGGCGGTGAGTTATCGGTGGGTCGCGGAATCGACATAGCACCGCCCGCGCGGCAAGCCACGCAGGACCGGGGGCGCAAGGGTCGGAAGACGCAGAGGAGCGTGATGAGCGGATCGAGCGGGCGTTCGGGCGGACGGAAGCTGATCGTGGCCGGGGGCGGCATCCCGGGGCTCACCCTGGCGCTCGCGCTCGCCCGGGCGCACGGGCCGGCGCTCGCGGTTGCGGTTCACGATCCCGCGCTGCCGGCGGGCGCCGGCC
>NZ_LSIX01000929.1:0-2008 GCF_001556475.1 Methylobacterium sp. CCH5-D2
AACCCCCGCAACCAAATCCGAACGGCCCGTCCTCTCCAGAGGGCGGGCCGTTCGCATGTCCGGAGCATGCCATGCGAACCCTGCGCGTCATCGGGATCGGTACGGGCAATCCCGAGCACCTGACCTTGCAGGCGGTGCGGGCGCTCGCCGACGTCGACGCGGTGTTCGCCCTCGACAAGGGCGCCGAGACGGCGGACCTGCTGGCGCTGCGGCGGGCGATCTGCGCCGAGCACATCCGCAAGCCCTACCGCTTCGTCGCCGCCGAGGATCCGCCGCGGGACCGGCGTCCGGCCGATTACGGCGGCACGGTCGAGGCATGGCACGCCGCGCGCGCGGAACTCCTCGAAAGGCTGATCCGGGACAATCTCGGGGCAGGGGAGGTAGGGGCCTTCCTGGTCTGGGGGGACCCTTCCCTCTACGACAGCACCCTGCGCATCCTGGAGCGCATCCGGACCCGCGGCACCCTGCCCTTCACCTGCGCGGTGGTGCCCGGCATCACCAGCGTGCAGGCGCTGACGGCGGCGCATCGGATCCTGCTGAATCGGATCGGCGCGGACGTGGCGATCACCACGGGCCGCAACCTCGCGGACGGGGTGCTGCCGGCCGACAGCACCGTGGTGATGCTCGACGGCGATCCCGCTTTCGACCATCTCGACCCGGAGCTGACGATCTACTGGGGCGCCTATCTGGGCTCGCCAGACGAGATCCTGCTCGCCGGCCGGCTCGGCACGGTCGGCCCGGAGATCCGGCGGCTGCGCGCCGAGGCCCGCGCCCGCCACGGCTGGATCATGGACACCTACCTGCTGCGCAAGCCCTAGGTCCCGGTTTCGAAAGGCCAAGGCCTTTCGCGGGTCCAGGGCAGCGCCCTGGTTCTTGGCCGCCGCCCGGTGTGGCTGCGCCACCTCAGGGCTCCGCCCCGAGGCCCCGCCAAAGGGCGAAGCCCTTTGGAAACCCGGATCGGGGCCGTAAACGGCGCCCATGCTGCAGCTCAGGGATTATCAGCGCGCGAGCCTCGACGCGCTCCAGGCGGCGTGGAGTGGGGCAGGGGGGGCAGCGATCCGGGACGGGCTGATCGTGCTGCCGACCGGGGCCGGCAAGGCCCTGGTGATCGCGGCCCTCGCCCGCGAGACCCTGGAGCGGGAGCCTGGGGCCCGCATCGTCGTCGTGACGCACAGCCGCGAGCTGATCGCGCAGAACCACCGCGAGCTCGTGGGCTACTGGCCGGAGGCGCCGGCCGGCATCTTCTCGGCCGGGCTCGGGCGGCGCGAGGCGGGTGCGCAGGTTCTGGTCTGCGGCATCCAGTCGGTCTGGGACAAGCTCGGCGCGGTCGGCCCGCGCGACCTCGTCGTCGTGGACGAGGCCCACCTGATCCCGCGCGCCGCCGAGACCCGCTACGGGCGCTTCCTCGGCGGCCTGCGCGCGCTGCGGCCGGAGATGCGCGTCGTCGGCTTCACGGCGACCCCCTACCGGCTCGACAGCGGGCGCCTCGACGAGGGGCAGGGCTCCCTGTTCGAGCGCATCGTCTACGAGGCGAATGTCGGCGACCTGATCCAGCGGGGCTGGCTCAGCCCCCTGCTCTCGAAGGCGACGCTGACCGCCCTCGACGTCAGCGGCGTCGGGCGGCGCGGGGGCGACTACATCCCGAGCCAGCTCGAGGCCGCGGTGAACCAGGACTGGATCACCCGCGCGGCGGTCGAGGAGATGGTCGGCTACGGCCGGGACCGGCGGGCCTGGCTCGCCTTCTGCGCCGGCGTCGCCCACGCGGAGGCCGTGCGCGACGCGGTGCGGGCGGAAGGGTTCTCCTGCGAGGCGATCTCCGGCGAGACGCCGCGGCGGGCGCGCGACCGGCTGGTCCAGAGCTTTCGCGAGGGGCGGATCCGCTGCCTCACCTCGGTCGGGGTGCTGGCCACCGGCTTCAACGTGCCGGAGGTCGATCTCGTCGCCCTGCTCCGTCCGACCCAGAGCACCGGGCTCTACGTGCAGCAGGTCGGCCGGGCGCTGCGGCGGG
>NZ_LSIX01000092.1:0-7028 GCF_001556475.1 Methylobacterium sp. CCH5-D2
GGGCGCGGGCCTGCAGGCCGGCGCGCGCGATGGCCAGGGCCTCCGCCGCGACCGCCCCGAGGCTGCGCCCACAGATCGGCGTGGCGAGGCCCAGCCGCGGCACGGTGGCGCGCATGGCCTCGCGCCCCTGCGCGCTCCAGCCCTTGGTGAGGTCGAGGCCCGCGTCGAGGGCGGCCTCGTCGTAGAGCAGGCCGGTCCAGAAGGCGGCCTGCGCGGCGATCATGTCCGGGCCGCCGACATCCGCGCCGCGCATCTCGAGGAAGCGCTTCAGGCGCACCTCCGGGAAGGCGGTCGAGGCGTGGTTGGCCCAGTCCGAGACGGTGGCGTACTCGCCGGGCAGCTGCGCGAGCTTGCCCGCCATCAGGTCGCGAAAGGAGGCGCCCGAGACGTCATGGTAGGTGTCGCCCCGCTTGACGAAGTACATCGGCATGTCGAGCAGCCAGTCGACGTAGCCCTCGTAGCCGAAGCCCGGTTCGAAGGCGAAGCCCAGCATGCCGGTGCGGTCGGCGTCGGTGTCGCGCCAGATCTCGGAGCGGCGGGAGAGGAAGCCGTTCGGGCGCCCGTCGGTGAAGGGCGAGTTGGCGAAGAGCGCGGTCGCCACGGGCTGCAGGGCGAGCGAGGCGCGCAGCTTCCTGACCATGTCGGCTTCGGAGGCGAAATCGACGTTCACCTGCACGGTGGCGGTCCGCAGCATCATGTCGAGGCCGAGGCTGCCGACCTTGGGCATGTAGCCCGCCATGATCCGGTAGCGGCTCTTCGGCATGACGGGCGTCTCCTCGCGCCGCCATTTCGGGCTCATGCCGAGATCGAGGAAGCCGATGCCGAGCGGGTCGGCCGCCCGCTTCGTGGCGGCGAGGTGCTCGTCGAGCTCCCGCACGGTGGCGTGCACGTCGGGCAGCGCCGCGCCGGAGAGTTCGAACTGCCCGCCGGGCTCGATCGAGATCGCCCCGCCCGCCTCCGCGTGCAGGCCGATGATGTTGCCGAGATCGAGGATCGGCTCCCAGCCGGTCTCGCGGCGCAGGCCTTCGAGCAGCGCCCGGATGCCGTGCTCGCCCCCGTAGGGCACGGGCGTGTTGTCCGCCCGGTAGAACGGGATCTTCTCGTGCTCGGTGCCGATGCGGAACTGCTCGCGCGGCTTCTCGCCTTCCGCGAACCAAGCGATCAGCTCGGCGCGCGTGGTGAGCGGGGTGGTGTCGGAGATGTCGCGCGCCATGCGCCTTCTTCCCGTGCGTCGTCGTCTGCGATGGGTTGAAGCGCGCCGGGCGTGCCGGCGAGTCCAAGGTCCCGACCCGTTGAACGGGATGTCGTGCGCTTAATCCAGCCGGCAAGGCGCGACAACGCGCTCGCGTGCGGCCCCGCCGCGCCGTTTCCGCCCATCCGGGCGGCCCGAGCCCCTCCATGTGCGTCCGCGCACACGGCCAAGCCTGGGATCACCGTGGTCCTCGGGTCCTTCGGTCCAGGGGGGCGAAGCCCCCGGTTTGGGATCGGCCTCAGGGATCCGAGACTTGTCTGCTTCCCTGCCGGGCGTCGCCGAGCACGGCCTGGACCAGGGCGAGCACCGCGACCGCGGCGGTGTCGGCCCGCAGAATGCGTGGCCCCAGCGAGAGCGCGACGGTGTTCGGGCGGGCGGCGATCAGGTCTCGCTCCTCGGGCGCGAACCCGCCCTCCGGCCCGACCAGCACGGCGAGCGGGGGCGGTGCGGCCGGGTCGCCCGCGCCGCGCAGCGCCGCGACCGGGTCGGCGACGGGCGCGTCCTCGTCGCAGAAGACCAGCAGGCGCTCCGGCGCGAGCGCGGCCAGGGCTTCGGGCAGGCGCGCGGGCTCGGCGACCGCCGGGATCGCCAGGATGCCGCACTGCTCGGCGGCCTCCACCACGTTCGCCCCGAGACGTTCCAGGTTGATCCGCTCCCCTTGCGTGTAGCGGGTGAAGACCGGCCGGATCGTGCCCGCGCCCATCTCGACCGCCTTCTGGGCGAGGTAGTCGAGGCGCGCGCTCTTCAGGGGTGCGAAGAGGTAGTGCAGGTCCGGGGCCGCATTCTGGGGACGGGTCCGCTCGACCACCATCAGGTCGGCGCTCTTGCGGCCCGAGGGGACGAGGCTCGCCCGCCACTCGCCGTCGCGCCCGTTGAAGAGCAGGACCGGATCCTCGGGCTTCCGGCGCAGGACGTTGAGCAGGTAGTTCGCCTGCGCCCGGTCGAGCGGCAGGCTGGCGCCCGCGTGGAGATCCGCCGCGACATGGAGCCGGGGCGCGGTGAAGTCGTAGGCTGCCATGCCGGTCTGGTCGCGCGGGGCGCGGCCCCTGTCAACGCATCGCGCCCGGGAGCACCGAAACGTTGCCGAAAGGTTACAGCGGGGCTTTTTCAGCCCGAACCGCCCCTCCCGCGGCAACCCTTCGCGCCTTCGCGGTTGGCAGCGGCGGCCCGCGTCTTGATTGACGCCACATTCCTGTGGCGAACCGGACACCAAGAACACAGCCGCCGTTCCGGCCGGGCTCCGGCGCCCGGCGCAGCCCAGAATGGCGGCCCCAGGGATACGGCCCAAAGGACCCCAGGAGTCTAGGCGATGGCATTCAGGACCTGCGTACTGGCCGCGGCGGCGCTCGCCGGCAGCACCCTCTGGGGCGCCGCCGCCCTGGCCCAGTCGTCGAGCGATTGCGGCGCGATCCAGAAGACCCTGGAGGAGCGCAAGGCCCTGGTCGCGAAGGCGAACGCCGCCTCGACCTCGAAGAAGAAGATGACCCCGCAGGAAGCCTGCGCCCTGTTCGGCAAGCTGCAGCAGAACGGCGCCTCCGGCATCAAGTGGATCGAGGCCAACAAGGAGTGGTGCTCGATCCCCGATTCGTTCGCGCAAGGGTTCAAGGCCGACAACCAGAAGGTCGGCGAGGTCCGCACCAAGGTCTGCGGCATGGCGGCCCAGGCCGCCAAGATGGAGGCGCAGGCCCGCGCCCAGGCGGCGAACGGCGGCGGCGGCGGCCTGCTCGGCGGGCCCGGCCTGACCGGCTCGTTCAAGCTGCCCCAGGGCGCGCTCTGATCCTCCGGTGCGCGCGGCGCACGGGGTGAGCGGCCCCGCGGACGGGCGCGAAGCGGCCGCGGACGGACGCGTCGCGGACGCGGTCGCGGGACACTGGGTCGACCGGCTCGCGCCGCGGGCTGCCCGGCCCTATCTGCGGCTCGCCCGCATCGACCGGCCCATCGGCTGGTGGCTGCTGCTCCTGCCCTGCTGGTGGTCCGCCGCGCTCGCCGCGACCCGGGCCGACCATCCCTGGCCCGATCCCTGGCACCTCGCGCTGTTCCTCGTCGGCGCCGTGGCCATGCGCGGGGCCGGCTCGACCTACAACGACATCGCCGACCGCGACCTCGACGCCCAGGTGGAGCGCACGCGCTCGCGCCCCCTCCCCTCCGGGCAGGTCCGCCCCCGGGCGGCGGCCCTGTTCCTGATCGCGCAGGCGCTGGTCGGCCTCGCGGTGCTGCTGCAGTTCAACGGCACGGCGATCCTCGTCGGCCTGTGCTCGCTGGTGCCGGTGGCGATCTACCCGTTCATGAAGCGGGTGATGCCGATGCCGCAGGCCGTGCTCGGGCTGGCCTTCGCCTGGGGCGCGCTGATGGGCTGGGTCGCGGTGTTCGGCACGCTCGGCGCGCCGGCGCTCGCGCTCTACGCGGGCTCGGTCGCCTGGGTCGTCGGCTACGACACGATCTACGCCGTGCAGGACATCGAGGACGACGAGATCGCCGGGATCCGCTCCTCGGCCCGCCTGTTCGGCGACCGGCTGAGGTTGGCCGTGGGCCTCTGCTACGGGATCTCCGCGCTGTGCATCGCGCTCGCCGTGCGGGGCGCAGGGTGCGGGCCCCTGGCCTATCTGGGCGTCGCGGCCTTCGCGAGCCATCTCGCTTGGCAGGTCTGGTCCCTGCGGGAGCGGGACGGGCGCGGGGCACTGACCCTGTTCCGGGCCAACCGCGGGGCGGGTCTCATCCTGTTCGCGGGGCTGGCCGCCGATACGGTGGCGCTCGGCTGGCTGTACTGAAGCGCTCTCAGGTCCGGGCGATGATCTCGTTCTCGCCCCGGTGGATCAGCGGGCGGGCCGGCAGGCGGCCGGTCTTGCGGCGGACGAGGAAGCGCGGGCGCCGGTCGCAGAGCGAGCCGTGGCGGCGGCGCATCCGGGTCTTGCCGAGCGCGAGGCGGCCGAGCTGCTGCGAGACCGGGCAGAGCACGCCGTCCTCGCGCACGATCATCCGGGCAAGGCCCGCCCGCTGGGCGATGTCGCGCCACACGGCGACGACCTCCTCCTCGCAGAACGGCCCGAGCTGGTCGAACACCCGGCCCTCGGCGTCGACGAGCGCCAGCTTGAAGCGATCCTCACCGCTCATCTCGCTCTCGTCGCCCGCGAAGGCGAGGGCGACGCCGGCGGGCTTCGCGCCCTGCTGGCCGGCGCCGAACACCGGGAGCGCCGGGAAGGCGGCGGGCCAGACCGGGGCGGAGGCGCCGTCCTGGCAGTGGATCTCGTGCGGGCTCGCCATGGTTTCGAAGGTGTTCATCGGTTCGATGCCCTGTTGCAAGTGGCGATCTCTGTCGGACCGTCCGTTATGCAGAGCAGATTGGGCCCCGACCTCCCTCGATGACCTTAAGAGCCAGCGTTAAGCGAATCTGGACCCGGGGGTTGCTGGCGGAATGCTCAACGCTTCCTTGCCCCGATGCGACGGATGCGACCGATCCGACCGGCGGTGCCACGCTGCTTGTGGCCCCCAGCACCGCACCTTAGAACAGGTGGCACCGCCGGCCTCGCCGGCCCGACCCTCTCTCGTCCCCGTGTCGCCCGGTCCGCAAGCAGGGATCGCCGCGCCGCTTTGGGGCCGACCCGAACCGGATCACGGATGCCCGACCCGATCTCCGCCGATGCCGTGTCCGCGCTGATGCCGGCCCTGCGCGGCGCGCTCCGCGAGGCGGCGGACCTCGCCCTGCCCTTCTTCCGCCGGGGCGACCAGACCTCGGCGCGGGTCTGGTCGAAGGCCGGCGGCTCGCCCGTGACGGAGGCCGACGTCGCCGTCGACACCTTCCTGAAGATCCGCCTGAGCGAGCTGGTGCCGCAGGCCGCGTGGCTGTCGGAGGAGACGGCGGACGACCACGCCCGGATCGGGCGCGACCTCGTCTGGATCGTCGATCCGATCGACGGCACGCGCGCCTTCCTGTCGGGCCATCCGGACTGGTCGATCGCGGTGGCGCTGCTGTCGGCGGGCGAGCCGCTCGTCGGCTTCGTGCACGCCCCCGTCTGCGGCAAGGCCTACGAGGCCGTGCGCGGGCAGGGCGCCACCTGCAACGGGGAGCCGATCCGGGTCTCGGAGCGCGCGGACCTGCCCGGCGCGCGCGTCACCGGCCCCAAGCCGATGTTCGACCGGCTCGAGCGCGGCGTGGCGCGCGGGGGGGCGAGCGCGGATTTCACGACGGTCGAGCGCATTCCCTCGCTCGCCCTGCGGCTGGCGCGGGTGGCCGAGGGCGCGATCGATCTCGGCCTGATCACCGCGAATGCCCGAGACTGGGATCTGGCGGGTGCGGATCTCGTCCTGCGCGAGGCCGGCGGCAGCGTGCGCGATCGCGGGGGCCGGATGCCGGCCTACAACCGGCCCGAACCCGTGCACGGCGAACTCGTCGCGGTCACGGACGGCTTGCGCGATCAGGCGCTGTCGGCCTGGCAGATGGGTGGGTAGGGGACGGCCGGAGGGCAGCTTGCCGAACGGGCCGCCCCGAGGAGGCCCCGAGGAGGCTCAGATCGCGGCTTCCCGCAGCCGCACGGTGTCGGGCGCGAGGCCGAGGCGCTCGGCGAGATGCCAGCGCAGTTCGCGCGGCGAGTGGTAGCCGTAGCTGCGGTCGATCAGATGGGAAAGGTCGGCCCTGCGCCCGGCGCGGGAGGCTTCGTTGAGGGTCCTGACCCGAAAGGTCGGCGCGTCGGTGACGGGCGACCGGGCGCTCTTGAGGCGCGTGTACTCGAACTGCATGTCTTTTCTTGTTCTGTCCAATGTCGGCGCAGGTGATGCCCGGTCCGTCCGGCCCCTGCGACTCCGTTTCTTCGTGTGCTTTCGACCGTCCGGCGCGACCGGTCCCGCGGATGAGCGCGGGACGGCAGCGTCGGAGGGCTTCGGCCGGGTTCCGGCCGCGTGGAGCGGGCTCCGGTTGCGAGAGCCGCGGGAGGGTGCGTCAGGCCGCCTGGAGGTTGCCCGCGGCTTCCTTGCCGCTGCGCTTGTCGGCCACGATCTCGTAGGAGAGCTTCTGGCCCTCGACGAGGTTACGCAGCCCAGCGCGCTCCACGGCGGAGATGTGGACGAACACGTCCTTGCCGCCGTCGTCGGGCTGGATGAAGCCGTAGCCCTTGGTCTCGTTGAACCACTTCACGGTGCCGGTATTCACGTATAGTACCTCGTATCGTCCATAAGAAGACGACGATCCGTACGCCCGAGGACGCAGATCGCTTCGTCTTCGAAAGTCTTGCAGAGCAGGCAGGGCGCGAGACGCTGAACCTTGAAAAGCGTCGGTCTCGATCGGTGGCCCTCCACGGACATATCTAGTGGGTCCTTGCGGCCGCAACAAGGCGAGGCCGCCATCCAATTTCCCTCCGGGCCCCGCGGCCTTCTCGCCGGAGGAGCCGCACGGCCCTGTGAATCCGGGCCGGCGCGGTGCATATATGGTACGCGTTCAGGCAGTTAGGCGATCCATGGCAGGCATCTCGGTTTCGTTGGAAGGAGCCAACATTCAGCTCTCCTTCCAGAAGGACGATCAGGCGACGGCCGTGGTGATGGATGCGCGCGCCGCCCGCGCCCTGGTGCGGGCCGTCGGCCAGCTGCTCACCGCGATCGACGACTCGGAGGAGCCCGAACTGCCGGAGGATCTGAGCGACGAGGAGGTCGCGATGCTCGACGTCACCTCCTCGGCGATCGAGGTCGGGACCGACGAGCAGGGGCAGGCCGTGGTCGCGCTGCAGGCGGGCGCCCTGCCGCCCTTCCAGCTTCGACTGACCGACGAGGAGGCCCTCCACGTCGCGAC
>NZ_LSIX01000930.1:0-3411 GCF_001556475.1 Methylobacterium sp. CCH5-D2
GCTACAACCGCGCCGCCTCGCTGATGGAGCGGATGGAGATCGAGGGCATCGTCGGGCCGGCCAACCACGCGGGCAAACGCGAGATCCTGATCGAGACCGACCAGCACGGGGTTTGAGCATCGCGTCGCGCGCAGGCACCGTCATTCCGGGGCGCCGAAGGCGAACCCGGGATGACGAGCTGGAGGCGGCAACCTGGCGCGGGAAGCCCGGTGCCGGCTACTCCCGCTGAATCACCCGATCGACCACGAGATCGGACCAGAAGCCGGGACGGAAATCGCGCTTGAGTGCCTCGGGGTCGTAGACCGTCTCGACCCAGGTGAGGAAATCGAGCCCCCTGGACTCGCCCTCGACGAGGTAGCGGGCGAAGAAGGCGTCGAGGATGCCGGTCTTGGCGAAGCGGAAATGGCCGTAGCGCGCCGAGAGCTGGCCCATCGCCTCCCGCACCGGGCGGCCCTCGTGGATGATCAAGTAGAGGGCTGCCGCGAGTCCCGCCCGGTCCGCGCCCGACTTGCAGTGCATCACGGCCGGGTACTCGATCGACGCGAAGACGTCGCGGGCGGCCAGGACCGTGGCGCGGTCCGGCGCCTCGCGCGAGCGCAGCACGAATTCGACGAGCTTCAGCCCGTGCCGCTCGCAGGCCTCCCGCTGCAACGGCCAGGAGCCGTGCTCGCGCCCGCCCCGCAGGGTGACGATGGTGCGTACGCCCTCCCGGCGGAAGCGCGCCAGCTGGTGGGGGCCGGGCTGGGCCGAGCGCCAGAGCTCCCCCCGGCCGACCCGGTGCCGGTTCAGGTAGGCCATCCGGAACACGCCGTGATCGACGAACAGCATGTTGGCCCAGGCCATCAGCCGCCCGCCCGCGCCGGTGATCGGCCGCTCGAAGCGGGCGATGCGCGCCATGCGCCGGGCGTAGCGCGTCTCGGGCTTCAGGAATCGCTTGAACACGGGGGGCGGGATCGGGTCGCACGGAATGGATCGCCGCCTCTAACAGCCGTGCCGGGCGGCGGCAATTTCCGGACGCGGCCAACGAGGCGGCTCACACGGGGCGGCGCATCGGCACCGCTCTTGCCTTCAGTTCGCCAGGATCGCGACTGAACCTGCGGGCCGGCACCGGTGTTGTCAGCCCGCAGCCCCCACGAGGCAGCCCCCACCAGGAAGGTCCGGCCATGAGCACGCGCACCACGAGCATCCGCCGGGCCCGCGAGGGGGATGTCGGCGGGTTGTCGCGGGTGTTCGACGCGGCTTGGCGCGAGGCCTACCGGGGCATCATCCCGGGCGTGGCCCTCGAGCGGATGATCGCCCAGCGCGACGGGACGTGGTGGCGCGGGGCCCTGCGGCGCGGCCGCCCGCTCGCGGTGCTGGACGCGGGGGACGCGGTCGTCGGCTACGCCGCCTACGGCCGGGCGCGCAGCCGCGGCCTGGGCACCGAGGGCGAGATCGACGAACTCTATCTCCTGCCGGAATACCAGGGCCTCGGCCTCGGCCGGCGCCTGTTCCGCGCCGTGCGCAACGATCTCGCGGACCACGGCCTCGCGCGCCTTGGCGCCTGGGCCCTGGAGGAGAACGGTCGCGCGGGCGCCTTCTACGCGGCGCTGGGCGGCCGGGCCGGCCCCCACGTGCTCGACCGGGTGGCCGGGGTGCCATTGTCGAAGATCGGCTACATCTTCGGCTGAGGCTCGCGCGCAGCCTGTGCGTGCGCCCGGACACCCGATTTGATTCTCCCGCGGGCGGTTATATGAGACCGCAGGACAAGGCCCGCACGCCCGGGCCGGGAGAGACGCCCATGAACATCGACGCCATCTCGCTCGGCAAGAACCCGCCGCACGACGTCAACGTCATCATCGAGGTGCCGCTCGGCGGCGAGCCGATCAAGTACGAGATGGACAAGGAGGCCGGCACGCTCGTCGTCGACCGGTTCCTCTACACGCCGATGTTCTATCCCGGGAACTACGGCTTCATCCCGCACACCCTCTCGGGCGACGGCGACCCGTGCGACGTGCTGGTGGCCAATACCCGCGCCATCATCCCGGGCGCCGTCATCAGCGTGCGTCCCGTGGGCGTGCTGGTGATGCAGGACGACGGCGGCGAGGACGAGAAGATCATCGCGGTTCCCTCCCGCAAGCTGACCCAGCGCTACAACCGGGTGGAGAACTACACCGACCTCCCCGAGATCACGGTCAGCCAGATCCAGCACTTCTTCGAGCACTACAAGGATCTGGAGCCCGGCAAGTGGGTCAAGATCGTGCGCTGGGGCGATCGCGCCGAGGCCGAGCGCCTGATCCTGGAAGGCATCGAGCGTTACAACAAGTCGAAGGCGTGAGGGCCGCGGGGGCGTCGGACGCATCCCCTCTCCCCGCATGCGGGGAGAGGGAAATCGGCGGCACGCTTCCCCTCAGAGCCGTTCCCCCCGCAAGAGCCGCGGCTGCGCCCCCCGCGAGGCCGCGGCCTCGCCGATGAAGAAGCGCTTGAGCCCCGGCATCCGGTCCACCAGCCCGAGGCCGAGGTCGCGGGCCAGCCGCAGCGGCAGGGCATCGTTCGAGAACAGGCGGTTGAGCCCGTCCGTCGCCGCACCCATCGCGAGGGTGTCGAAGCGGCGGGCCCGCTCGTAGTCGCGCAGCACCGTCTCGGAACCGGGATCGAGCCCCAGGCGCAGGGCGCCCGTGACCGCCTCGGCCAGCGCGGCGGCGTCGGCGAGGCCGAGATTCAGACCCTGCCCGGCGATCGGATGGATGACGTGGGCGGCGTCGCCCAGCAGAGCCAGGCGTGGCCCGCGGAAGCTGCGCGCGATGCCGAAGGCGAGCGGGTAGGCGTGCGGCCCGGCCTCCAGCCGGAGCCGGCCGAGTTCCGGCGTGAAGCGCCGCTCGATCTCGCCCAGCACCTCGTCCGCCTCGCCGCCCAGCAACGCCGGCACGTCGCGGCTGCGCTCGGTCCAGACGATCGAGGAGCGGTGGCCCAGCGCACCGCCGTCGGCCAGCGGCAGCACCGCGAAGGGCCCGCTCGGCAGGAAGTGCTCGTAGGCGCGTCCCCCGTGCGGCCGGTCATGCCCGATCGTCGCGACGATGCCCGATTGCGGGTAGGACCAGCCAACCCAGCCGATGCCGGCCGCCTCGCGCAGGCGCGAGCGCGCCCCGTCGGCCGCCACCACGAGGTTCGCGGTCTCGGCCGCGCCGTCCGGCGCGATCGCCTGGACCCGATCGCCCACGACCCGCGTGCGGGCCAGCCCGCGCGCCACGAACGCGACGCCGGCCTCGCGGCAGGCGTCGAGCAGGGCGGCGGCGAGGGGCTCCGCCTCGACCATGTGGGCGAAGGGCGCGCCGTCCTGCACCTCCGTCGGTTCTCCCAGCCCGAAACTGAGGAAGACCGGGCGAACCGGATCGGCGAGGCGGCTGTCGCTGATCACCATCTCGGTGATCG
>NZ_LSIX01000931.1:0-4850 GCF_001556475.1 Methylobacterium sp. CCH5-D2
AAGAGACAGGCCCTGGCCGAGCCAGGCGAAGATGCCGCCGACCACGATGCCGACCGCGACCGCGGCGAACAGCACCGCGTAGAGCGGCACGCTCGCGCTGAAGGCCGGCACCTGCGAGAACGGATCGAGGGAGAGCCGCACCGGCTCGCGGTTGGCCACCGCGAACAGGATCACCAGGACGGCGACGGGCAGCAGCACCAGACCTTTCAGGAAACGGATCATCGTCTTCTCCAGACCGCGGGCCGGCCCCCGGGAACGCGGCTCACGATACGCCTCACTCGGCCTCTGCCGGGCCGTCGCCGATGCCGGCGGCGTTGAGGCGCTGGCGCATCTCCTTGCCGGTCTTGAACACGGGGATGGCCTTCTCCGACACGGCAACGGCCGCGCCCGTGCGCGGGTTGCGCCCCTTGCGCGCTTCGCGGCGCTTCACCGAGAACGCCCCGAAGCCGCGCAGTTCCACCCGGTCCCCGCGCGCCAGAGCGTCCGCGATCGTGTCGAGGATCGCGTTGACCAGGATCTCGACGTCGCGCTGGTAGAGATGGGGATTGCGCTCGGCGATTCTGAGGACGAGCTCCGACTTGATCATCGTGCGGCGGTCTTCTCGAGGGAGCGAGGGGCTTGTCGAGGGAACGAGGGGCTTGGGCGGCGCGCTCAGGGCGTGCCGGCGGGGCGCCAGAGGACGAGCAGGCCGCCCTCGGTCAGCGCCCGCGTCTCGGTCTCCAGCCCGTGCAGCCGGCCGGCGAGGCCGCCGAGCCCGAGCAGGTCCGCGCCCGTGCCCAGCGCCGACCACAGGCCAAAATCCGAGTCGGAGCGGGGCTTCCAGTCCGTCACCGGCAGCCCCTTGGCCACCTTGCGCTCGCTCTCCAGCCACGCCACCGCCTGCCGCTCGCTGCCGAGTTCGTCCACGAGCCTGAGGGGGATGCTCTGGCGCCCGCTGAACACGCGCCCGTCCGAGACCGCGGCGAGCTGCTGGTCGCTCATCCCGCGCCGCTCGGCCACCAGTCCCTTGAACCAGGCGTAGGTGTCGCCGACGACCGCGGCCAGCGCCGCCCGCGCCTCGGGCGAGGTCGGCGCGAAGCCGGAGGGCTCGGCCTTGAGGGGCGAGGACTTGATGGCCTCGACCTTCACGCCGACCTTGTCGAGCAGGCCCGACACCTCGGGATACTGGAACAGCACGCCGATCGAGCCGACGAGCGAGGTCTCGCGCGCCACGATGTGGTCGGCGGCGAGCGCCGTGATGTAGGCGCCCGAGGCCGCGGTGCCGTCCACGAAGGCCACGACCGGCTTCTTCTCGGCGAGCTGGCGCAGGTTGCGGTAGAGCTCTTCCGAGCCCGTGGTCGAGCCGCCCGGCGAGTTGATCGACACCACCACGCCCTGCACGGCGGAGGCCTCGCCCACCCGCTTCAGGAGCTTGGCGGTGGCCTCGCTGCCCGCGATGAACCCGGAGACGGAGACCCGGGCGATCTGCGGACGCACGGCGCCGAAGCCGAGTCCGTCCGTGCCGGAGCGGGCGCGCAGGCCGACGGCCCCGACCGCGACCACGAGGCCGCCGATGCCCAGCACCCGCCAGAGCGAGAGCTTGCGGCGCAGGCGCCTGCGGTCGATCAGGAGTTCGGCGTCGGCGGCCATGCGATGGTGCTCTCCCTCGCGCGCCAGGCCCGCGGGCCGGCTTCGGATTGCTGCTCGGCGACCACCCGGGCCCGACCGCGCGGTCGGGGCGCCGACAGGTCGAAGCTGTCACAAGCGGCGCCGGTTTGCACCCAAACTTTGGTTGGGTCCAGAGGCTTGACCGAGATTGGCGGGTCGGCGGGGCAGGTTGCACGGCGTGGCCGGCGCCGGGTCGCACCGGAACCCGTCGCGGGTGTGATCCCCTCGGAACGCCGAAGCCCGCCCGGGACGGATCCCGGACGGGCTCGGCGTGCGCGAGGCCGCCCGGCGGAGCCGGGCGGCGGGCGGCGAGGACTAGTCCTCGTCGGTGCGCTTCTTGTTGAAGGCGGCGCCCAGGATGTCGCCGAGCGAGGCACCCGAATCGGCCGAGCCGAACTGGGCCATCGCCTCCTTCTCCTCGGCCATCTCCAGGGCCTTGATCGAGACCTGCACGCGGCGGGCCTTGCGGTCGAACTGCACGACGCGGGCGTCGAACTTCTCGCCGGGGGCGAAACGCTCGGGACGCTGGTCGCCGCGGTCGCGGGCGAGCTCGGCGCGGCGCACGAAGGTCTGCATGTCGGTGTCGGCGATCTTCACCTCGACGCCGGCATCCTTCACCTCGACCACCTCGCAGGTGACGATCTGACCCTTCTTGATCTCGCCGGCCTCGGCGAAGGGGTCGCCGCCGAGCTGCTTCACGCCCAGCGAGATGCGCTCCTTCTCGACATCGACGTCGAGAACCTGGGCGCGCACCACGTCGCCCTTCTTGTACTCCTCGATGACCTGCTCGCCGGGACGGTTCCAGTCGAGATCCGACAGGTGGACCATGCCGTCGACGTCGCCCTCGAGGCCGATGAACAGGCCGAACTCGGTCTTGTTCTTGACCTCGCCCTCGACCTCGGAACCGACCGGGTGCTTCTCGGAGAAGGCCTCCCAGGGGTTCTGCAGGGTCTGCTTAAGGCCGAGCGAGATGCGGCGCTTGACCGGATCGACCTCCAGGATCTGCACCTCGACCTCCTGGGAGGTGGAGACGATCTTGCCCGGATGGACGTTCTTCTTGGTCCAGCTCATCTCGGAGACGTGGATCAGGCCCTCGATCCCCGGCTCCAGCTCCACGAAGGCGCCGTAATCGGTGATGTTGGTGACCCGGCCCTTGAGCTTGGCATCGACCGGGTAGCGGGCCTGGATGCCCTCCCACGGATCGGCGAGCAGCTGCTTGATGCCGAGCGAGATGCGGTGCGTCTCGTGGTTGATCTTGATGATCTTGACCTTCACCGTCTGGCCGATCTGCACGACCTCGGACGGGTGGTTCACGCGGCGCCACGCCATGTCGGTGACGTGCAGCAGGCCGTCGATGCCGCCGAGATCGACGAAGGCGCCGTACTCGGTGATGTTCTTGACGACGCCGTCGATGACCTGACCTTCCTCAAGGTTGGCCACCAGCTCCGAGCGCTGCTCGGCGCGGCTCTCCTCGAGCACGGTGCGGCGCGACACGACGATGTTGCCGCGGCGGCGATCCATCTTGAGGATCTGGAAGGGCTGGGGCGTGCCCAGGAGCGGCGTGACGTCGCGCACCGGACGGATATCGACCTGGGAGCGCGGCAGGAACGCCACGGCGCCGTCGAGATCGACGGTGTAGCCGCCCTTGACCTGGTTGAAGATCGTGCCGGTGACGCGCTCGTTGGCTTCGAAAGCCTTCTCGAGCTTGACCCAGCTCTCCTCGCGACGAGCCTTGTCGCGCGAGATGACGGCCTCGCCCAGCGCGTTCTCGATGCGATCGACGTAGACCTCGACCTCGTCGCCGACGCTGAGCTCACCCTCGCGGCCGGGGCCGGTGAACTCCTTCAGGGCGACGCGCCCTTCCGTCTTGGCGCCGATATCGATGACGGCCACGTCCTTCTCGATCGCGACGACGCGACCCTTGACGACGGACCCCTCGGTGATCTCGTGTTGGAGGAAGCTCTCCTCGAGCAGCGCCGCGAAGTCGTCGCGATAGGCGTTCTGCTGCAGGGCGGTACCAGCGGTCATTCTGTCTCCTGAGGGCCCCGCGGGGCCCGGCGTCGGCGGCTCGTGCTGCGATGCGTCCCCGTCCACCGCGGCCGCTCCCGGGATTTACGGGAGGGGCGACCGATCCCGAGGGAGCGGCTTGCCGACGCAGTGATGCGCTGTCCGAGGGCGGTCCTGCCGGCTGTCGCGGAGGCGCGCAGAATAGAAAAAGCGCGCGATCCTACCGAGAGGACGCGCGCTCCTTACAGCAAAAGGGCTTTGGAGACAATCGCGGCGTACAAACCCTCCCCCCTCTGCGGGGGAGGGAGCACGACGGATCAGTACGCCTCGTCGTCCTCGTCCTCGCTGCGCCGGCCCTTGAGCTTGGCGAAGACCGAATCGGCATCGAGACGCTCGTCGCCGCGGCCGGGGCGATGGTCGTCCTCCGCCTCGTAGCCCTGCGCGGTCGAGACCTCGGCCGGCAGCAGCGAGGCGCCGGCATCGGCCTGGACATGGGCCGGGCGGTCGGCGGCAGCACGCTGAACCTCGAAGTCGAGGTCGATCTGGGTGCACAGGCCGAGCGTCACCGGGTCCATCGGCTGGAGCGAGGCCGAGTTCCAGTGGGTGCGCTCGCGGATCTGCTGGATGGTGGACTTGGTGGTGCCGACCAACCGGATGATCTGCGCGTCCTTCAGCTCGGGGTGGTTGCGCACCAGCCAGAGGATGGCGTTCGGGCGGTCCTGGCGGCGCGACAGGGGGGTGTAGCGCGGGCCCTTGGTGGTGCGCTTCACCTCCGGCAGCTTCACCTTCGAGACCGCCTGCTTGAGCCGGTAGTGCGGCGCCTTCTGGGCCTTCTCGATCTCGTCGCGGGTGAGCTGGCCCGTGGTGATCGGGTCGAGCCCCTTGATGCCGGCCGCGACCTCGCCGTCGGCGATGCCCTTCACCTCCAGCGGGTGCAGCTTGCAGAAGTCGGCGATCTGCTCGAAGGCGAGGGAGGTGTTCTCCACCAGCCAGACGGCGGTGGCCTTGGGCATCAGCGGACCCTGGGACATCGGGCAGCTCCACGTTCACGGGCGCGGGAACGGCCCGAGACGGGGGGCACCGGTCCGCGGGCTCCGGCTCGATCGTCCGGACGTCCCGTCACACGCCACAAATTGGGGGATGCCCACAGTATAGGCGGGGAGCCGGAGCGGCGCAATCGCCGCGCGCGGACGATT
>NZ_LSIX01000932.1:0-5377 GCF_001556475.1 Methylobacterium sp. CCH5-D2
CTCTCCCGTCACCCTTCGGGTGCCACCCTCCCCCGCAGAGGGGGGAGGGAGAGCGTCGCGGTTACGGATCGAGCCCCTCGGCCTTGCGCCTGGCCGCCCGCAGCTTCTCGATGCGCGCGACCGAGAGCACCGAGGCCTCGTAGAGCAGCAGCATCGGCAGCGCGAGCGAGAGCTGGGAGATCACGTCGGGCGGGGTCAGAACCGCGGCGGCGACGAACACCAGCACGATGGCGTAGCGGCGCTTCTCGCGCAGGAAGGCCGCGTCGATCACGCCGATCTGTCCCAGCAGGGTCAGGATCACCGGCAGCTGGAAGGCGAGGCCGAAGGCGAAGATCAGCGTCATGATCAGCGAGAGGTACTCGTCGACCTTCGGCAGCAGCTTGATCGTGGCCTCGCCCGGCTGCCCGATCTGCTGCAGCGAGACCGAGAACTGGATCAGCAGCGGCATCGCCAGGAAGTAGACCACCAGCGCGCCGAGGATGAAGAAGACCGGCGTCGCCACGAGGTAGGGCAGGAAGGCCCGCCGCTCGTTGCGGTAGAGGCCCGGCGCCACGAAGGCGTAGATCTGCGTGGCGATGATCGGGAAGGCCAGGAAGCCGCCGCCGAACACGCTGAGCTTGATGTTGGTGAAGACCTGCTCGAGGAAGTGCGTCGCGATCAGCTCGGCGTTCTGCGCCCCCACGATCGAGACGTAGGGGTGCACCAGGATGTTGTAGATCTGGCGCGAGAAGAAGAAGCACCCGAAGAACATCACCACGAAGGCGATCAGCGACTTGATCAGCCGCGCACGCAGCTCGATCAGGTGTTCGAGCAGCGGGGCCCGCGAGGCCTCGATCTCGGCTTCGTCCGCCTCGTCGATCATCTGTCGGCCTCCGGCCGAACAGCGGCCTCCGGCCGATGGCCTTGCGCGGGCGGGGCGAGGGGATCGGCAGGCGAGCCCGGGAGGGGAAGCGGCGCCTCCGGCGGGGTCTCTGCCAGCATCTCGGGCTTCATCTCCTGCGGCCGGGGGACGTCGTAGCGGCCGCGCTCCGGCGGCGGCGCCTCGGCCGCCTTGAGCTGGGCGGTGGCCGCGGCCAGCGCGCCGGGCGCCGGCGCCTCGGTGCCGTTCGTCCCGCGCGCCTCGACCGCACCCTTGATCTCGTCGCGGATGGTCTGGACCGGGTTGAAGCCGCCGCCCGCGCCCTTGACCGTGTTGCGGATGCCGTCGACCTCGCGGCGGACCTCGTCGAGCTCGGCCTCGCGGATCGCCTCGTTGAACTGCATCTGGAACTCGCCGGCCATGCGGCGCAGCTTGGTCGTGATCTGCCCGACGGTGCGCAGCGCCTTCGGCAGATCCTTCGGCCCGATGACGATGAGGGCGACGCCGCCGATCAGCATCACCTCGCCCCAACTCATGTCAAACATGTGCTTGCCGACCTTGCCGACGGTCCCGCTGCTCGGGCGCCCAGAACCCGGGACGCCCCGGTTGGGCCTCGCGCGAAGCCCTATGGGACGTCGCGCCGAGGTCCTGCCGGGAGGGGCTTACACCACTTCGCGGCCGGCGGAAGCCCGATCCCGGATCAGGGGCGGATCAGACGGGCTTGCGCTCGCCGGCCGGCAGGTGGCTCGCCGGGACGGCGGTGCCGGGGCTGGTCTCGGCAGCGTGCGGGATGGTGCGCACGGGCTCGGCCGGCGCCACCGGGGCGGCCGGGGGCTGGGCGGGCGTCTCGTCGTCGGCCATGCCCTTCTTGAAGGCCTTGATGCCCTTGGCGACGTCGCCCATCAGGTCCGACACCTTGCCGCGTCCGAACAGCAGCATCACGATGACGGCGACGACGACCCAGTGCCAGATACTCATGCTGCCCATGGCAACCTCCTGCGCCGCGGGCGGAACCCCGTGCCGCGCGGCGACCGAACGCGTAATCGTAAGATCGCGCCGAACCTAGGGACGGGCCGGCCCGAACACAAGGCACGGGCGGCCCCGTGTCACGCGACGCGCGGCGGCGCATCGCCCGTCGCTTCCGGCCGCCGCCCGTGCGAAGAGGCCGCCCGTACGCTTGCCCGGGGACGACACGCATGGCCACGCTCGAACCCGCGTCCCGCGACGCGCCCCGTCCCGCGCCCCCGCCCGTGACCCTGGGGCAGGCCGTCCCGGTCTGGGCGCGCGTCGCCGCCCTCTCCTTCGGCGGACCGGCCGGCCAGATCGCGGTGATGCACCGGGTGCTCGTCGAGGAGCGGCGCTGGATCTCGGAGGCGCGCTTCCTGCACGCGCTGAACTTCTGCACGCTGCTGCCGGGGCCGGAGGCGCAGCAGCTCGCCACCTATGTGGGCTGGCTGATGCACGGCGCGCGCGGCGGGCTCGTCGCGGGCGGGCTGTTCGTGCTGCCTGGCCTCGTCGCCATCATGGCCTTGAGCTGGATCTACGTGCTCTACGGGCAGGCCGGGCCGGTCGCCGGACTGTTCTTCGGGCTGAAGGCGGCGGTGCTGGCGGTGGTGGCGGAGGCGGTGCTGCGCATCGGCCGCCGGGCGCTGCGCGGCCCTGCCCTGGCTGGGCTGGCCGCCGCCGCCTTCGCGGCGCTCTTCCTCCTCGACGTGCCCTTCCCGCTCGTCGTGCTGGCGGCCGGGATCCTCGGCTATCTGGGCACCCGGACCGGGTTGATGGCCTTCCGCGGCGGCGGCCACGGGGAGGCCGCGCCCGACGCGGGCGGACCCTACCTGCTCGGCGACGGTGCGACCCCGCGGGAGCGCGTCGCGCCCGGCCGGACGCTGCGCGTGGTGGCGGCCTGGGGCGCGGCCTGGCTCGTGCCGGTCGCCGCCATCCTCCTCGCGCTCGGGCCCGGCGACGTGTTCGGCCAGATCGCGCTGTTCTTCTCCAAGATGGCGCTGGTGACCTTCGGGGGCGCCTACGCGGTGCTCTCCTACGTCGCCCAGCAGGCGGTGGAGCATTACGGCTGGCTGAGGCCCGGCGAGATGCTGGACGGGCTCGGCATGGCCGAGACCACGCCCGGCCCGCTCATCATGGTCACGCAGTTCGTAGGCTTCCTCGCCGCCTACCGGGCGCCGGGCGCGCTGCCGCCGCTGCTGGCCGGCACGCTCGGGGGCCTGCTCACCACCTGGGTCACCTTCGCGCCCTGCTTTCTCTGGATCTTCGCGGGCGCCCCTTACGTCGAGCGCCTGCGCGGCAACCGGGCGCTCTCGGGCGCGCTCGCGGCCATCACCGCGGCGGTGGTGGGGGTGATCCTCAACCTCGCGGTCTGGTTCGCCCTGCACACGCTGTTCGGCGCGCTACGCGCGGTCCGCCTCGGGCCCCTGCGGCTCGACCTGCCGGTCTGGTCGAGCCTCGATCCCTACGCCCTGGCGCTGGCGCTGGCCGCGATGCTCGCCCTGTTCCGCTTCAAGCTCGGGGTGCCAACGGTGCTCGCCGCCTGCGCCGCGGCCGGCCTTGCCCTGCGGGTCCTCGGACTGGTCTGATCCCGGGATCCCGAAGGGTGGACCACCCTTCGGCGGGGTTCGGGGCGGCGCCCCGCAATCGGCTTCGCCGAACGACCAGGGCCAGAATCGGGACCCTTGCCTGGACCCGCGAGAGGTCTCGACCTCTCGACTCCGGGACGGGCCGCTCAGCGGTGCGCGAGGTAGTAGGACAGGGCCGTGATGTCGTCCTCCGACAGGCCCTGCGCCACCTCGTTCATTGCCGGATCGTAGCCGGCCCGGGCGCCCGACTTGTAGGCGCGCAAGGTCGCCAGCAGGTAGTCCTCGCGCTGGGCGCCGACGCGCGGGATCTGGTCCTGGCCGGCGAGATCCGCCCCGTGGCAGGAGCCGCACTGGTGCTTGGCGGCGAGCGCCCTGGCCGCCTCCATCCGGGCCGGGTCGGGATTCGGCTCCGGCTTCGGCGCCGGCAGCTTGGCGACCGCATCGCCCAGCGTGCGCAGGTCGTCGTCCGAGAGCCCCTCGGCCATCGCGTTCATCGGGTCGGCGACCCGCTGCCGCTCGCGGAACAGGTAGAGCTGCGTGACGACGTAGTCCGCCGGCATCGCGCCGAGCGAGGGCACGCCGGGATTGGCCGAGGTTCCGCTCTCGCCGTGGCAGGCAAGGCAGGCCGGCAGCCGCTCGGCCGCGCTCTCGGCGTTGGCCGGCGCGGTGAGGAGGGCGAGGAGGCAGAGGGCGGACGGCGCGAGAGGGCGCATGGGTCAGGGTCCTGTGTTGATGCGGCGGCGTCGCCTCGTCGCGCTCCCTCCCCCGCAGAGGGGGGAGGGAGCGCGCGTGCGCCTCAGCGCGCCGCGCTGATGCGGTAGACCGCGCCGTTGTAGTCGTCCGAGACGAGGAGCGCGCCGTCACGCGCCACCAGCACGTCCACGGGCCGGCCGACATAGCGGTTGTCCTGCAGGAAGCCGGTCAGGAAGGGCTCCAGGCTCGCCATCTTGCCGTCGGTCCCGAGACGCGCCACGACCACGTCGCCGCCGAGCTTCTGCGTCTTGTTCCACGAGCCGTGGCGGGCGATGAAGATCGCGTTCCTGTAGGCCTGCGGGAACTGCTCGCCCGTGTAGAAGCGCATGCCGAGCGCCGCGGTGTGCGGCCCGAGGAGGCCCGCCGGCGCCGTGAACTCCGCGCAGGAGCGGCCCCAGCCGTATTCCGGGTCGGTGAAGTTGCCCTGGTGGCAGAACGGGTAGCCGAAATGCTGCTTGCCCGGCTCCGAAAGCACGTTCAGCTCGTCGTTCGGGATGTCCTCCGAGACCCAGTCGCGGCCGTTGTCGGTGAAGGTGAGGTTCTTCGTCTGCGGGTTCCAGTCGAAGCCCACCGTGTTGCGCACGCCGCGGGCCACCACCTCGACGTTCTTGCCGTCGAGGTCCATCCGGCGGATCTGGGCGTGGGTGTCGGGCGGGTTCAGGATGTTGCCCGGCGCGCCCACCGGCACGTAGAGCTTCTCGTCCGGCCCGATCGCGATGAACTTCCAGCCGTGCGCCTCGTCCTTCGGGAAGTCGTCGCTGACGAGGACGGGCTTGCCCGGCGCGTCGAGGTTGTTCTCGATGTCGTCGAAGCGCCAGATCTTCGAGAGCTCGGCGACGTAGAGCGCGCCCTTGTGGAAGACGACGCCGTTCGGCCGGTGCAGGCCGGTGGCGATCACCTTCACCTCCTGCTTCCCGTCCACGGTGCGCACGGCGTAGACCCGGTCGAGCGAGCGGGTGCCGACGAAGAGCGTGCCCTTGTCGCCCTGCGCCAGCGAGCGGGCGTTGGCGAGCCCGCTGGCATAGACCTCGATCTTGAAGCCGTCCGGCACCTTCAGCTTGTCGAGGGGCAGGCGGGCGGCCGGCGTCGGCAGCGGCGGGCCGGCGATCGGGGCGAGCTTGGCGGCCTCGCCGCCCTCGGGCCGGCCGTAGAGGGCCGAGCCGCGGTCCTGGGC
>NZ_LSIX01000933.1:0-5562 GCF_001556475.1 Methylobacterium sp. CCH5-D2
TCGTCAGGCTCATAACCTGAAGGTCGTTGGTTCAAATCCAACCCCCGCAACCAAACGGACAAGACCCGAACGGAAACGCCCGCCTGCTCCCGCAGCGCGGGCGTTTTCGCGTTCAACGACCCGAGAGACCGCCGATGACGAAGTTTGTCCTGACCGTGGCCTGCCGATCAACTCGCGGCATCGTCGCGGCGATCTCGGGATTCCTGGCCGAGCAGGGGTGCAACATCGTCGATTCCTCGCAGTTCGACGATCTCGGCAGCGGGCGCTTCTTCATGCGCGTCGGCTTCCTCTCGGAAGAGGGGAGGGGGGGTGAGGCGCTCGCTGCCGGCCTCGCGCCGGTCGCGGAACGCTTCGGCATGGAGACGGCGATCCACGACGAGGCCCGGCGCATGAAGGTGCTGCTGATGGTCTCGCGCTTCGGCCACTGCCTCAACGACCTGCTCTACCGCTGGAAGATCGGTGCCCTGCCGATCGACATCGTCGGCGTGGTCTCGAACCATTTCGACTACCAGAAGCTCGTGGTGAACCACGACATCCCGTTCCATCACGTCGCCGTCACCAAGGCGAACAAGCCGGAGGCGGAAGCGCGGATCATGGAGATCGTCCGGGGCGGCGGCGCCGAGCTGATCGTGCTCGCCCGCTACATGCAGGTGCTGTCGGACGAGATGTGCGCGGCGATGTCGGGGCGGATCATCAACATCCACCACTCGTTCCTGCCGAGCTTCAAGGGCGCCAACCCCTACAAGCAGGCCTATGGCCGCGGCGTGAAGCTGATCGGCGCCACCGCGCACTACGTGACGGCCGACCTCGACGAGGGGCCGATCATCGAGCAGGACACGGTGCGCATCACCCACGCGCAGAGCGCGGAGGACTACGTGTCGCTCGGTCGCGACGTGGAGGCGCAGGTGCTCGCGCGGGCGATCCACGCGCATATCCATCACCGCGTCTTCCTGAACGGCAACCGCACGGTGATCTTCCCGCCGAGCCCGGGAAGCTTCGCGTCCGAGCGGATGGGCTGACCGGCCGCGCTCCGGGATCGCCGCCATCGAAGAGGGTGTCGAAACAAGAGCGCCCCGCGCGATCCGAGGATCGCGCGGGGCGCTCTTGTGCCCGTCCGCGGTGCGGGTCAGACCGCCTCGACGGGCCGGCCTGCCGGCGCGTTCGCCGTCTGGCTACCCGCGAGATAGCGCAGGCGCATCGGGCGCAGGACGAACATGGCGAGCGCCGCCGCGGTGACGTTGAGGCCGATGATCAGCCCGAATACCGCCGTCCAGCCATAGGCTGCCGCGACCATGCTGCCGAAGGGTACGAGCATCGCGGCCGAGCCCTTGGCGGTGTAGAGCAGGCCGGCGTTGCTGGCGGCGTATTTCGATCCGAAAGTGTCGCCGCAGGTCGCCGGGAACAGCGAGTAGATCTCGCCGAACACGCCGAAATAGATCGCCGTGGCGAAGACGAAGACCAGCGGGTTGCGGCCGTAGGCGAGCAGCAGGATCACCGCGAAGGCGGCCGTGCTGAAGGCGATGAACATCGTGTTCTCGCGCCCGATCCGGTCGGAGACGTAGCCGAAGAACGGCCGGCCGAACCCGTCGAAGATGCGGTCGAGGGAGATCGCGAGGGTGAGGGCCGCCATCTGCAGGCCGAGGATCGAGACCGGGACGTCGGCGACCTTGAAGTCGTGGGCGATCGGGGCGATCTGGGCCGCCGCCATCAGGCCGCCGGAGGCCACCATCACGAACATCGCGTACATCACCCAGAAGACCGGGGTGCGGACCGCCTCGCGGGGCGTACGGTCGACCTGCGTCTGGGGCAGGCGCAGGCTCTTGCGCTGGACCGGGGCGCTGACGCTGGGCTTGCGCAGCAGGAACGACATCACCACCACGACGGCGCCCTGACCGAGGCCGAAATACAGGAAGGCGTTCTCGTAGCCGCTGGTGGCGATCATCTTGGCGATCGGCACGACCGTGAGGGCCGCGCCCGCGCCGAAGCCCGCGGCGGTGGCGCCGGCGGCGAGGCCGCGGCGATCCGGGAACCACTTGAGGGCGTTGCCCACGCAGGTGCCGTAGACCGAGCCCGCGCCGATGCCGCCGATCACCGAGCCCGCGTAGAGCATGGGCAGCGAGGTGGCGTGGGCGTTGAGCACCCAGGCGAGCGCGATCATCACGCCGCCGAAGCAGACCACGATCCGCGGGCCGTAGCGGTCCACGAACCAGGCTTCCACGGGCACGAGCCAGGTCTCGGTGGCGACGAAGAGCGTGAAGGCGAACTGGATCGCGGCGCGACCCCAGTGGTACTTGGCGTCGATCGGATCGACGAAGAGCGTCCAGCCGTACTGCAGGTTGGCGATCATCGCCATGCAGAGGATGCCGAAGGCGAGCTGCCACCATTTGGCGGACGAGGTGTCCTGGCGTTCCATCCCTGATCCTTATCGTGGGGCGTCGGCATTCCGGGGCCGACGCTCGGATCATGCAAAAAATTTCCGATTATGCAATATGCCAGGGATTAAACTGCTGGAGTGCACGTAACGGTTGTCACCCCGGGGCGTTCGGGCAGCCGCCCCGGAGACCGGGGCCCGGCCCGGTCGACCTGCTGTCAACAGGCTGAATTCGAAGCGGTTTCGCCGCCCGTCCCCGTGCAGGGCCGAGGCGCGGCTTCCGCATGGCGGCGCGGGACCTCTCTCAGAAGCTCGGCGGCGTGCACGCGCTGACGACCTCGCACGGCACGGGGCCGATGCACCGGAACCGGTGCGGGCGCCGGCTGTCGAAAGCGTAGGCGTCGCCGGGTCCGAGGATCCGGCGCTCGTCGCCGACCGTCACCTCGAGCCGGCCCGAGAGCACGATCCCGCCCTCCTCGCCCTCGTGCGAGAGCGGGATGCGGCCCGTGTCGGCGCCGACCTCGTAACGCTCCTTCAGAATCTGGAGCTGGCGCCCGAACAGCGTCTCGCCGACCTGCCGGTACGAGATCTTGCCCTTGCCGATCTCGGTGAGTTCCTCCGTGGCGTAGAAGGCCTTGCGCTCGCGTTCGGGCTCCACGGCGAAGAAGTCCGCGAGACCGATTGGCACGCCGTCGAGGATGCGCTTCAGGGCCCCGACGGACGGGTTCACCCGGTTCGACTCGATGAGGGAGATCGTCGAGTTCGTCACCCCGGCGCGCTTGGCGAGCGCCCGCTGCGACAGGCCGTGCCGCAGCCGGACGAAGCGCAGCCGCTCCCCTACATCGACGCTCATTCCGGCCGGACCCTTTGCGGCTGTTGCGGATCGCGCAACGGTGCGCACCCGGATGCCGTCCCGTCAACGGCTTGCGGCGGCCGAGAAAAGGACTTGTTGCGGGCTGGCGAAAGGCGTCCTGTCGCGCGTCGAAGCCGCGTCGCCGCGAGTGCCCCATGTCAGAGAATCTCTCCGAGACCCGTCCCAACACCCCCTCGCTCGACGCGTTCTGGATGCCCTTCACGGCCAACCGCCAGTTCAAGGCGTCGCCGCGGATGCTCGTCTCGGCCGAGGGCATGCACTACACGGCCGATGACGGCCGACGGATCCTCGACGGCACGGCAGGGCTGTGGTGCGTCAACGCCGGGCACGGGCGGCGCGGCATCGCCGAGGCCGTCGCGCATCAGCTGGAGCGCCTCGACTTCGCCCCGACCTTCCAGATGGGGCATCCGATCGCCTTCGACTTCGCCGAGCGGCTGGCCGCGATCGCGCCGGGCGGTCCGGAGGCGGGACTCGACCGGGTGTTCCTCACGAATTCCGGCTCCGAATCCGTCGATACCGCGCTCAAGATCGCGCTCGCCTACCAGCGGGCGATCGGGCAGGGCACGCGCACGCGGCTGATCGGGCGCGAGCGCGGCTATCACGGCGTCGGCTTCGGCGGCATCTCGGTCGGCGGCATCGTGACGAACCGGCGGGCCTTCCCGCAACTGCCGGGCGCCGATCACCTGCGCCACACGCACGACCCGGCCCGCAACGCCTTCGCCAAGGGCCAGCCCGAGCACGGCGCGGACCTCGCCGACGACCTCGAGCGGCTGGTCCAGCTCCACGGAGCGGAGACGATCGCGGCCTGCATCGTCGAGCCGGTGGCGGGCTCGACCGGCGTGCTGATCCCGCCGCGGGGCTATCTGGAGCGCCTGCGCGAGATCTGCACGCGCCACGGCATCCTGCTGATCTTCGACGAGGTGATCACCGGGTTCGGCCGGCTCGGCACGCCCTTCGCGACCGACTTCTTCGGCGTGGTGCCGGACCTCGTCACGACGGCCAAGGGCATCACCAACGGCACGGTGCCGATGGGCGCGGTCTTCGCCCGGCGCGCGGTCCACGACGCGCTGATGCAGGGGCCGGACGGGATCGAGCTGTTCCACGGCTACACCTATTCGGGGCATCCGGTGGCCTGCGCGGCGGGGATCGCCACCCTCGATATCTACGCCCGGGAAGGGCTGCTCACCCGCGCCGCGGAACTCGCCGGGGACTGGGCTTCGGCGATGCACGACCTGCGGGCGCGCGCCCATGTCAGCGACATCCGCACCATCGGCCTCGTCGCGGGCATCGAGCTGACCCCGCGGCCGGACGCGCCGGGCAAGCGCGCCTACGAGGTCTTCACGGACTGCTTCCGGCGCGGCCTGCTGATCCGGGTGACCGGCGACATCATCGCGCTCTCGCCCCCGCTGATCGTGGAGCGCGACGAGATCCGCGAGATGGCGGAGATCGTCGGGGCGGCGATCGATCGGGTGGCCTGAGCGGGATCGACGGGACTCCCGAGGGCTCGAGGTCCCCCGGGCGGGGTCTCGGGGCGCCGAGCCCGAAACCATCGCGAAACGTGACGGCGGCCCGCACGATCGGGCGAGTCCGCCGCGCCGGCCATTGTCAGGCTGCGCCTCGGTCCTAGCTCCGTCCCGGCCGAAGAGCCGGCGCGGGCCCGCCCGCGCAAACCCCGAACGGATGGAGACCTGCCCGATGCTGCGCCTCGCCCTGCCCGCCCTCGTCCTGCTCGCCGGCACGCTGCCCGGCCACGCGATCGAGGTGCAGAAATCGGCCGACCTGCCGGCCCATCCCGACAAGGTCTGGCAGACGATCGGCGATTTCTGCGGCATCGCCGACTGGCATCCGGCGATCGAGAAGTGCGTCGCCTCCGAGAAGGACGGGCAGAAGATCCGCACGCTCAGCCTCAAGGGCGGCGGCACGCTCGTCGAGCAGCAGGTCTCCCGCGACGACAAGGTGATGAGCTACACCTACACCATCCTGGAGGGCCCGCTGCCGGTCTCGGACTACCGCTCGACGCTGGCCGTCGCGCCCGAGGGCTCCGGCTCGAAGGTGACGTGGCAGGGCAGCTTCAGCGCCAAGGGCGTGCCGGACCCGGTCGCGCAGGACGTGATCTCGGGGATCTACGACGCGGGCCTGAAGGGCATCGCCGACAAGGCCAAATAGGCCGGCGCAACAGGCGGGCGGCGGCGAGGCCCGCCACCCGTTGACCCGCCGGACCGGCCGTCCCACAACCCCGGCCGGCGCCGAGCTGCGCCGTTCAGGGATCCGTGCCGTGCCGACGCAAGCCTTCCGCCTGACGCTCGTCCTCCTCGCC
>NZ_LSIX01000934.1:0-6170 GCF_001556475.1 Methylobacterium sp. CCH5-D2
GCGCATGGGGGCCTCGGGGAGGGCGAAGCGGGACGGTTGCCACCCAGCTTACACGATGCAGCACCGAGCGCTCAAAATCGAGTTGCTGCAGACCACGTAGTGCACTGCATCGGAGACCACAGGCCTGGCTGAGCCAGCCTTGGACATAGTCATAATTCCTTGTCAGGCTTTGGCTTGCCATACGAAAGAGGGATTGGAAACCGGTCCTCGTTGATTTTTATCTTCTTGTAAGCTTCTGCAGCGGGATCAAGCCCTAATGAGTCGAACAACATCAAAGTATACAAAAAAACATCGGCAGCCTCATCGGCGATTTTGTCCTTCATATCGCCATCTATATCAACATTGTCCTTACTCCATTGGAAAATCTCCAAAAGCTCAGCAGCTTCTATACTGATTGAAAGCGCAAGATTTTTCGTATCATGGAATTTTCCCCAATCCCTCGCGTCGCGAAACTCGCGCAACAAGGTTAATAGATCGTCTATTCTCGCCTTCATCAACAACCCTTTCGCAAGGCTCCCTGGTTACGATTTCTTGCACCTGATATCATAACTCAGGGAAGTAGCCCACCAAGCGCGGGCGGGGAGGCGCGTTGAGCAAGTGGCGGACGCATACCTGACCTTAGCCGAAAAGGTTCTAGTGGCTGTGCGACAGCCTCTGAAGGCGCGAGCTATAATCGAAGCTGCGTACCTTAATGAGCTTTTTCCATGGCATTTACGCGGCCCACGGCAGGACAGGACTTTGCACGCTCGCCTGAGCGTTGATATATCTAGAAACAAGGAAAACAGTCTTTTTTACAGAAACGGGCCGGGAAAATTCTTTCTGCGCAAGTTCCTTTATGATGCGGAAATTCCACCCGTTTTTAAGAATATTTATACTGCGCGACCTCGTCAGAAGGACTTGGCGAAAGAGCGAATCCTGGCGTTTAGGGCCGCGATCTTCAGCGACGTCCGGCGCGATGGAGTCACAGTTCCGATTAGCCGAATAATAGATGCCCTTCAAGAAGGGCGGTATTCATATGAAAATTACAGTCGCGTCCAGGGCGACAACAATCTTTTACCCGTTCGAAGTTTCGTTATAGTACATCAAGGTGACGAAGTTCTGTCTTTCCGTCGCGGCTCGTTTTTCCCCTTAAGCGATCCACTATATGGAGCCCGCAGCATTGGCTTTGGGAGCGAAGTTACGGCCGACAATAGAGATTTATTATTCGATAGCCTCTTCGGCATACTAGCGAGCGGAGTGGAGGAACTAACTTATAGCATTGGCTTGCCACACCATCACGCCAGAGATGCGCGTTATAATAATAGACTTCATCCATTTGTTGGGATAATAACAGGGTCGGGCAACAGGCGACGCCCTGCGCTCCACGTCGTGATGACATATCGTTGTCCCGAAATTTTCTCTCCGGTTAAAGCGGCCCTTTCGGTCAACGAACTGCGCTGGATCGATGCAGCCAACCCCGCAAACACATTAGATGACTTTGATGATGCATCTGCGTTCTTGTTCGAACAAGACTATGTCCGCGACATGATCCGCGTTTGCGAAGCATCTTGATGCGCAAGCTATCCAAATTAATTGGCGACGAAGAGGCAGATCTCCTTCGTTATTCACTACGCCTAGATAATTCTGTGCGCGGTATTAAGTTCGCGCTTCAAACCATTTGCGTACATTATGAAGCTGGCAGGCGTCTTGCGAATTCGTCGGATCACCGGCAGGCTATCCATAGCCATCTAAATAGCAAAGAAATTATTCTTCGCCGCTGGTCTTTGAAGGCATTGGGTTTAATTGGAAATCCAGATGATGCATCAAGAATCGTAGACCGCCTGAGGGTTGAGCACGATCAGGAAGCGCAGACTTGGGGAACAGCAGCACTGCTCGGCAGCTCTCCAGATCAAGATCTTAATGGTATTGTCGCAAGATCGGGACTCACCAGTAGCACGCCCCTTCTTCTAGCCGCACGTCTTTATGCACGAGAGAGCTGGGTTCGTCGATATCCAGACCCGCCCATTATCTCCCTTTCAGACGACGAACTTACTCTCAAATGGGCGATATTCCTCATCGGATATAAAAAAGCCTCTGCCAATCTTTTTAGTGATCGTCACGAGAACAATGTATTCTTAGGAGAACTTAATAAACATACTTCGGATGAAATATCCGAATATTCGATTTGGGCGCTTCATGAGCGGCCGGATTACAATTTTTTAGATGCCAAAGTCCGCATAGATGAGATAAAAGACAGGCCGGAAAATGTCAGAAAATGGCTATACCGCTTATTGCTGAAATCCCAGGATAGCGCTCAGCTAAGACCAGATATGCTTACAGAGCTGACTTGGGAAGGCTCGGCTTCAGCAAAAGAAGGTTTAGCACATGGACTTAATGATCTGACCGGAACCCTCTATAACGAGGCTATTCTTGATTGGTATTATCGTGAAAGCGAAGAAAATATTAGAGATTTATTGCTTATAGCAATGGCAAAACGAGCAAATGACAATGCTGAGTTTGCCGAACTCGTCGAACGCAGCTTCGTACGCGAATCTGCCGACAGCAGTCTACGGCGCAAGTTGTTAGCCGCAGGCGAAACTACCAAGATCTACCCTCATCTCAAGCGAATCGCATTAATGGACAAAATGCAGCGTGAGGGATTGCTGCAATTTGGGCTCGGGTTTGATCATAGAACGGATGGAGGAATCATAGTGAATAATACCACGACAAACATAAATATCAGCGGTGGCGTGTCTGCCCAAAATTTCGTTACTGGTGACATGATAGGTAGCGCCAATGGTGCCGTTCAAAACTTGCAAGCGAATAGGTCAACCGACAAAGAAATCTTGAGCGAGATTGTATCGTTTTTGAACTCGTCAAAAATATCAGATGCCGCCAAACAAGAACTAGCTCAAAAAGTAAAGCTAGTCGCAGAAGAACCTTCCGATGATAACAAACAAGGCTTAATCAGCACTGTCAAACGCATCGCAGATGCTGCGTCGATTACTGGAACTGCCATCGAGGGTATCGATAAAATTATGGATCTTGTAGGCGGCCTACTCACCTAGGATCTAGTTTTAAATCTAGCGTACTTTTGCGATTGAGCACATAACTTGCTCAATCGCCCCGTCGACTGCGGCGTTCAGGCTTATCGTATTAAGTCCATACTCCTTCGTGATAGACAGTATCTGAGTATCAACGCAATCTCTTAATTCGTCACTCTCATGGTCTGCCTTCCTCTGCTCAAAAATTCCAGATTTTTCAAGCCTAACAACCAAACTTATGTTGCGAAACATCGAAGCGCTAACTTGTTCATAAAGGTTTGACAGGCTTTTGGAAGTTTTAGAGAGACATCTAACGTATGCTAAAGCGTCAATTGCACATCGATCTAGCACCACAATATCGGCTTTTACTTTTCGCTCGCGCTCTATATGCGCTGCATATACTGAGGCTATAGAGTCGGCCGAGGCCGCACTTCCAACTGGTATGCCAAAAGCCCTGATGCTCTGCCCTAAGCCATTAAGTAGGCACGCTGTCGTTGACGGAAGCCTTTCCGTCTGCTCATATATTTTCTGTGCAAACGTAGATTTACCGACGCCTTGCGCTCCTGTGACTGCTACAAACAGACTGCCGTTCGATTTAATATTTTCCATAAGCGCTTCCATAATCCTATTATTTATTGCTTACGCTCGCATCCTAATTCTTAGATATTAATCTAGCGGCAAAAACCTTGGGCTCAGGCGTCAGCTACTGAGATATCATATAGGTACGCGACGGATGGCCAACCGACAAGGGCTTGAACCCCTGCAATATCCAGCATCTGCTTTTTCTAAATTTTCTCTACAACACACTCTTGAAGCGCGCGGCTGAAACACTCCGATTTTTTGCTGGATATTGAGGGAGGTAGTTTTGATGTGTTCTCAAGTAGTTTTGCTGAAAAAGTCGCAGCAAATCTGGCACCTTTGCAGCACCCAGTTTGCGCTGCCCAGGGTCCATTCGATGCGATCTGGCTCTGCTGCGAAGTTGGTATCAGCCTCCAAGCTCGCAAACCGCCCGCCCGCATGGCACGCTCCATGCCCGTCTCCCCCAAACCGGTGAAGGGCCCCGATGACAGCTCCGCTGAACCGCTGCTCCGTCGAACCGCTCGCCCGGATGACGCGGCGCCTCGCCGACGTCGCCGCCGGCCGCACCGAGCCCGATCTGGTGATCACCAACGCGCGGGCGCTCTCGACCTACTCGGAGCGCATCCTGCCCGACCGCGAGATCTGGATCGCGGGCGGGCGCATCGCCGCCCTGAAGCCCGCCGGAACGTACAAAGGCCCGAACACCTACGACGCCCGGGGCCTGATCCTGGCGCCGGGGCTGGTCGATCCGCACCTGCACATCGAGAGCAGCATGGTCACGGCCTGCGCCTACGCGGAGGCCGCGCTCGTCAACGGCACCACCACGATCGTCTGCGACAGCCACGAGATCGGCAACGTGCTGGATCGCGACGGCGTCGCCTGGATGCTGGAGGACGCGCGGCAGGCGCCCCTCAGCATCTACCTCTCGGTGCCCAGCACCGTGCCGGCGACGAGCCCGGAGATCGAGACCGCGGGCGGCGACCTGACGCCGGAGAAGATCGCGGCCCTGTTCGACGCGTGGCCGGAGGCGATCGGGCTCGGCGAGAAGATGGATTTCGTCGCGGTGGCGGAGGGCGATCCGCGCGCCCACGCCATCCTGGCGGCGGCGCTGGAGCGCGGGCGCCCGGTCTCGGGCCACATCTACGGGCGGGACTTCGTGGCGCCCTATGCGGCCAGCGGCGTCACCGACACGCACGAGGCGGTCGATGCCGAGATCGCCGACGACCTGCTGGAAGCCGGCCTCTGGATTCTCTTGCGGGGCGGTCCGCCGACCACCCCCTGGCACTCGCTGCCGAAGGCGATCGGCACGGTGACCGAGTACGGCGCCGCGTGGAAGCGGGTCTGCGCCTGCACCGACGACCGCGACGCCGACGACCTCCTGGCCTACGGGCTCGACTGGGTGGTGCGCGAGGCCGTGCGGCTCGGCATCCCGAAGCCCGCCGCCTGGGCGATGGGCTCGCTCCACCCGGCGACCCGCTTCGGCCTCGACGGCGAGATCGGGGGCCTAGGGGGCGGGCGCCGGGCCGACCTCGTGCTCCTCGACGACGACCTCGTGCCCCAGGCCACGTGGTATGGCGGCGAATTGGTGGTGGAGGGCCGCGCGCCGACGCCCCGGCTGGAGGCGGCCCTGGCGCGGCCCTACCGCTACCCGGAGCCCGCCTACCGCACCGTGCGCCTGCCCGAGCCGCTGCCCGCTTTGGTGCCGCCGCTGCCCGCCGGGCCCTGCACCGTCAACGCCATCCGCACGGTGCTGCCGGGCATCGAACTCGCCCATGCCCGCCTGCCGCTGGTGCCGGGCGCCGACTGGGCGCAGACGCTCGGCGCGCACGACCTCTGCCACGTCGCGGTGATCGAGCGGCACGGCCGCAACGGCAACGTGGCGCACGGGCTCCTCAGCGCCTTCGGCCTGCGGCGCGGCGCGGTGGCCTCCAGCGTCGGGCACGACGCGCACAACATCGTGGTGGCGGGGCTCTCGGAGGCCGACATGCGGGCCGCCGTGGAGGCGGTCGCCGCCGTGCAGGGGGGCGTCTGCGTGGTGGCGGACGGCGCCGTCGTGGCGCGCGTGGCGCTGCCGGTGGCCGGGCTGATCTCGGACCGGCGCGTCGGCGCGGTGGCCGAATCCGTGCGGGCGCTGAAGGCGGCCTGGACGCAGGCCGGCTGCGCCATCCCCTATATGGGCTTCAACCTGATCCCGCTCGCGGTGATCCCGCAGATCCGCATCACCGACCGCGGCCTCGTGCGGGTGCCGGAGATGCGGCCGCTGCCGCTGTTCGAGCCGGCGTGAGGCCGCCTCACGGCCCGCGCCCGAGCCCGGCGAGCAGCACCGCGAGCTGGGCCTGGCGGCCCGTGCCGGTCTTGGCGAAGACGGCCTTGAGCTGCGTGCGCGCCGTGCTCACCGCCACGCCGAGCGCGTCGGCGGCCTCGCCGAGGTCGCGCCCGTCGGCAAGCATCCGGGCGAGGCGCGCCTCCGCGGCGGTCAGCCCGTAGAGCTCGCGCAGCAGCCCCTCGCCGGGCGGGTGCGCCTCGGCCGGATCGACGATCAGCAGCACCGCCCGCGCCTGCTGGAAC
>NZ_LSIX01000935.1:0-1339 GCF_001556475.1 Methylobacterium sp. CCH5-D2
ACACGGATACGCAGACGGGTGCGGCCAGGGCGAGGGCGCCCGCGAGCAGGGCCCATCCGTGCCGGAGCCTCGACGAACGCGCCATGACCTGCTCCGCGGCTGCCTGCGTCACCCGCGCCGCGCCAATCCGGCGGCGCGGGCCGGACCGTAGCACTTCGCCGCCGGGCCGCAATCGTCGTGGAGGGCCGGGCGCCCCGGACGCAGCCCCGGCGGACCGGCTTCTCAATTCGGGCTGGCCTTCCCCCCAGCCCGCTGCCAAGTTCGCCCGAGCCAGAGGATCGGGACCCGGAACCATGCCGCGCATCCGGCTTCGCGCCGCCGTACTCCTCGCCGCCCTCGCGGTCCCGGCGGCGGTCGCCGCGCAGCCGGCGCAGCGCCCGCCCTCACCGGCGGCCGACCCCGCCGTCGAGGCGATGCGGGCGCGTTTCGAGGCGCTGCCCGAGGCCGAGCGGCGGGCGCTGCAGGACGCCCTCGTCTGGACCGGCGACTACAACAGCGTGGTCAGCGGCACGTTCGGCCGGCGCACCTACGAGGGGCTGACCGCCTACCGGACCCGCACCGGAGACCCCCGCGACCCGTTCGACCCGGGGGCCCGCCAGGCGATCCTGGCGGCGGGCGAGGCGGCCCGGCGCGCGGCCCGCTTCGGCGTGCGGACCGATCCGGCGAGCGGCGTGAGCCTCGGCGTGCCCGAGCGCCTGCTCGCGAAGCGCACGCCCCTGCCCGGCCCGGTCCCCGCCGGCACGCGCTGGCAGAGCGCGGACGGCCGCGTGACCCTGGAGACGCGCGCCTTTCCGCCGGAGGCGGCCACCCTCGACAGCCTGTTCGAGCGCGCCACGGCGCCGACGCCGGAGCGGCGCGTGACCTACAAGCTGAAGCGGCCGGACTTCATCGTGGTGACGGGGGAGACCGCGACCGGCCGCTCCTACATCCGCTACGCCGCGGGGCCGGCGGGCGTGCGGGGCTTCGCCTTCGGCTACGACAGCCGCCTCGCACCCGAGGTCGATCGGCTGGTCATCGCCGTCGCCAACAGCTTCGTGCCCTTCCCGGACGCACCGACCGAGGTGCCGGGAGAAGAACCGCCCAAGCCCGGCCCGCAGGCCGCCGTCAGGCCGCCCGCCGCCCAGGTGCCCGCTCAGCCCGACCCCCAATCCGCCCTGCCGTCGGCCCCGCGGGCCGGCGCGCCGCCCGCCGCGACCGGTCTCGCGGTGGCGCCGGGGCGGGTGCTGACCGCGGCCTCGGCCCTCGAGGCCTGCGCGCCGCGCATCGGGGCCGCGCAGGCCCGGGTCCTGGCGAGCGATCCGGCGCTCGGTCTCGCGCTGATCGAGGCGGCGGGCCTGCC
>NZ_LSIX01000936.1:0-5123 GCF_001556475.1 Methylobacterium sp. CCH5-D2
CCGAGATCGCGTTCGAGCCCGACGATTACGTGGTGAAGGCGGCCTGACATGGCCGCGCGCCGTCCGCTCTGCCGGATCGGCGGCCGCAACGTCGAGCTGCCGGCCGGCGACACGGTCTCCGGTCCGAACGCCCTTTTCACGGGCGTGGCGACGCTGCCCGCCCTGACGCTCCTCCTCGCCGCCTCGACCACGACCTTCACCGTTGTGCCGGCGGTCACGGGCGACGCCCTCCTCGCGGGCGAGCCGATCACCGTCACCCCGGCCGCCGACATCCCCGCCGGCCTCAACATCGCCTGGGCCCGGGTCGTCGCGACCAACCAAGTACGCATCGGCCTGACGGCCAACGTCGCCCTGGCCCTCTCCACCATGGCGTTCAGCGTCGTCGCCACGCGCTGAGCGGCGCCTGCCTCACACCACCACAAGGAATCAATCATGGACGTCGCTGAGATCCAGCGCGCTCTGATCGCGCGCGGCTATGACCTGGGCGCGTCTGGTGCCGATGGCGATGCTGGCCCGAGGACCATCGCGGCCGTGATGGCGTTCCAGCGCTCGGCCGGGCTCGTGGCTGACGGCATCGCCGGACCTCTCACGGTGAAAGCCCTTCAGGGCGCTGACGTGAGCGAGCGCCGGTCCGAGCCAGAGCAGCCCGCGTGGCTGACCCTGGCGAGCCAGGACCTCGGCATCGTCGAGGGCATCGGCAAGGCGAACAACCCGAAGGTGGTCGCCTACTTCAAGGACGCCGGCTTCGCGGGCGTGAAGGACGACGCGACCGCGTGGTGTGCCGCCTTCGCCAACGCGATGCTGGAGCGGGCCGGCCGGCGCGGCTCGCGCAGCCTCGCCGCCCGCTCGTTCGAGGGCTGGGGCGTCGGCCTGAAGGACCCGGCGCTGGGCTGCATCGCCACCAAGAAGCGGGGCAACTCGTCCTGGCAGGGCCACGTCGGGTTCGTCGTCGGCGCCAACAAGGACCAGATCTTCCTTCTCGGCGGCAACCAGGGCGACAAGGTCTCGGTCGCAGCGTTCAAGCGGTCCGAGTTCACCGCGTTCCGCTGGCCGTCCGATGTGCCGCTGCCGGTCGCCTCGAAGCTGCCGACGTCGATCGCGGGGGCGCGCTCCGGCGTGAGCGAGGCGTGACCGACGACCGCCGCCCCATCTTCCCGCCGGCCCCGCGCCGGACGAGCGAGCCGCCGCCCCTGCCGCCGGTCCGCTATCCGCCGAACCCGTCCCCATGGGCGCGGCTCGGCCTCTGGCTCTTCGACCGCCTCACCCGGCGGTGACCTGAGATCCCGACGCCGGCCGGGCTGAGCCGCGCAACCCTCCACCACAACCGAAAGACCCGACATGACCCGCAAGGTTCTCCTCGCGGCGCTGGCGCTCGCCTGTGCCGTCTTCTGTATCGGCTTCCCGGTGGCTGCCTTCGCCGCCGAGGTCGCCACCGTCGGCGACACCGCCGTGATCGTGCCGTGGGGGCAGTGGGTGGTCGCCATCGCCCAGACTGTCACCGAGATCCTCGTGCCGATCCTGGTGGCAGGGATCGGCACCATCCTCGCCAAGCTGTTCCCGCCCGCGCGGATGCTGCTCACCGACGCGTTGGTCGAATCGACCCTCCGGAAGTGGCTCGCTTTCGGCCTGAACGAGGTGGCCGGCGCTGCCCGGGACAAGACCCTCAGCTTCAACGTCGGCTCCGCGGTGGTGGCGGCCGCGCTGTCCAGGGCGACCGATCGGGCCAGCGTGAACGCGATCAGCGCGTGGGTGCTGAAGCAGGCCGGAGGCGAGGCCGAGGTGGCGAAGAAGCTGACGCGGATGCTCAGCCTCGAGCCGGACGCGATCGGCAGCGAGGTGGCCGGCGCCGCGGCCGCGCAGGTTGGTGCACGGACGTGACCCTCCCGTGGTGGGCCACAGCCGTCCTGACGCTGATCGCCAAGATCTTCAACCAGTGGCTCGCCAACAAGCGGGCCGAGGTCGCCATGCGCGATCTCGGCGCCGCGACCGCGCGGGTCGACGGCCTCCGCAAGGCCGAGCGTCAGGAACAGAAAGCACGAGCCGCGGGTGCCGCCGCGGCCGAGGCGCAGGACGATCCACGCGATCTGAGAGACTGACCATGGACGGATGCACCATCTCCGGCCTCGCCTTCATCGTTATTCAGGCGACGATCCACTGCCCGCAGCCGGCGGTGCCTGACGCCGCTCGCTTCTGCCAGACCGTCGAGGCCCCGATCCGCTACAGCCGGACCGACACAGCCGAGACGCGCGCGCAGCTGCGCAGCCTGAACGCGAAGTGGCGGGCCGTATGCGCGCCCGAGACTGCGGGGCGCTGATCAGCCGGCCCAGCAAGACCTCAACAACATGAGCGGGAACGCGATGCCGACGCTGCCGGAGGAATCCACCGACACGCCCGTCCTGTCCGGGCAGGGCGACATCAAGAGCGACGTGCGGCTGCTCGCCTATCAGGTCGCACAGCTCGACAAGAAGCTGGATCGGTTCTTCGAGGAGGTGAAGAACAACTATGCGAGCAAGGCCGACCTGAAGAACGTCAAGGACGACGTCGACAAGCTCAACAACAACATCGGCTGGCTGGTGAAGATCATCATCGGCGCCGTCGTGGTGGCGCTGCTCGGCCTCGTCATCGTGAAGGGAGGCGTGTCCCCGCGATGATCAAGCACGTACCCGTTCCCGAACCCCTCAAGCCCAAGCCCGAGGACGTCGACCTGTACGCACGCGCACTCGCCCTGTCGCACGCCCCGCGCCAGACCCCTCTCTACGAGCGTCTGCTGAACTGGGTCTACTGGGGCATGATCCTGGCGGCCCTGATCTGGGTGGCCAGCATGGTCCTCGATCGCGAGCCTCCGGTGAGGCAGATCTCGCGGGAGATCGTGAACCCCGACAAGCAGGTCCGGCCGGGCGAGCGCCTGCTGATCCAGGGCTCGCGCGTGCGGGTCCGCCAGTGCGAGCTCACCCGGCGCTGGTGGATCATCGACGGCATGGGGCGGCGCCTCGACTTCGAGCCGGAGCGCTTCGACGCCTACGGCGAGGTCGGTTCGGAGACCGAGATCATCGGGCCCTTCGTGCCGCTCGACGCGATGCCCGGCCGCGGGCGGATCCTCGGCGTGCTGGCCTACGACTGCAACCCGCTGCAGCGCGCGCTTGGCTGGTCGATCGTGGTGATGCTGCCGGCGCTGGAGTTCGAGATCCTGCCGCGGGAGCGGGCGCCATGAACTGCCCGGCGCCCGATCAGGACCTCACCGCCGTCATCGCTGTGATCTGCCTGCTGGCCGGGCTGATCATCGGCGGGGCGGTCGCCGCGCGCGGGCCGCCGGGATGACGCGCGAGGCCCGCACAAGCTTCGAGCGCCATCAGCGCCAAGCCTAGAGTACGACTTCAGCCCGCCCGGTTCGCCGCGGTGGGCTTTCTCGTGCCGGAGTCTCGCCGGGCCGAACCCACCCAGGGTCATCGCGTTGGTGCCGTACGACCCAACACCTGACGAGTTTCGGATGCCGCTCTACACAGTCGACACCGATGACGCTGGCGATTTCGTGCCGGGGGACGCAGAGGCCGGCTTCGACTGTCCGAGGAAAGCTAGGACGGAAGCGCACCGGGTCCTTGGCTCCATGACGCACTGCGCACTGCCGGACGGTGAGCATCGCGTGCTGCGGGCCATCGTTCGTGATGAAACCGGGCAAGAGATCTACGTGGCGACTGTGACGTTCGCGGGGGAGTGGAAAATTCCGCTTGCCACGTGATCGCCACTCCCGGCGCAATTTATTTTATGTTGTGATTTGCGTTGCTGAGGCGCATTACTTATCGTCCTCTATTCGTGAGCGTCGATGATGATCAAGAAGATTGTGCGCTTCACGATATCGGCCGCATCGACTTTGGGGCCGCGCGAAGCATTTCGACTCAACGCCGGTAGCGCCGTGGTGCTGGGGGACAGGTGGGCTACTGAAGGCTGCTGGGATATACGCATCACTGACCCAGGCGGCTTAGAACAAGATCTGCCAAACTTCCGGCAGAACTTGCCCATGCTCCGACGTATCGCTCGACGGCTAAAACTCTCGTAGGTCTCGCGCTCAGCCCGCCCGGCTCAGCGCCGCGGTGGGCATTTATTGAATATTCTGTCGTTCTCACGCCCCGTGCGGCACTTCGTTTGTGGCGGAGTATCAAGTCTGTTACGCTTCGCCATCGTCGGCCACGGTATCGGGCGCCGGCGGCTGAGAGAGACGCGCGCTCCCGCCTTGCTACAGCCGGGAGCAACGCATGCCTCGCTATCATTTCAACGTCTATGACGGTGTGACCCTGCTCGACAAAAAGGGGGTCGAGCTGCCGGACACCAAGTTCGCGCGGCGAGAGGCTGTTCGTTATGCGGGCGTGCTTCTTGAGGAAGGGGCGAGGCTAGAGAGCCTTGGTCCGGAATGGCGAATGGAAGTGACGGACACGACAGGACTCATTCTATTCAGGCTGGATTTCTTTGTGACGCCCTCTCCGGTCATGAAACCGTTGGATATACCGTGAGAGCCGCCTTAATATTCAGGAAGTTTGCTTTATCCAACCGCCTCAACACGGCATCCAAGACAGCTTCATCCTCGCCGGCGCCCGGCGCCTAGGCTGACCGACCTCGGCGCGCTTCTGGGTAACCCAAGGCGCACCCTCCCGGATCTTTGGCACTGCCGCGAGTTGCCGGATCACGGCGCCCAGCCCTGCTGAAACTTTCCGCGCTGGGCGTCCGTACCGGGGGGCATGACAGATCAGCCCTCCATCAACACCCTTGCCAGCACCCTGCGCCGCGCTCGTGAGCGCCTCGCTCTGGATCAGGACAGCCTGGCTCAGCTGGCCAATGTTCCCCTAGCTACGATCGAACAAACCGAACTCGGCGAGTTGACCAAGCTCGATGCCGTGTCGGCCGAGAGGCTAGCCGGGACGCTCGGAATCAAGACCGAGGAATTGCTGAGGTAGGTCGGTGCGTCGTAGTCCGAGCGCCTGATCGGGGTCAGCTCCGCAGCCATCCTGGCGGGTTCGGCCGCATATAGGGCTTGCCGGTGCGCTCACTCCATGCCCGCGCTCGCTCCACGGCATCAAGGAGCGCGCCGATCGCCTCCTCGCGGGTCTGCGCCTCGCCGTACACCTTGCCGA
>NZ_LSIX01000937.1:0-5590 GCF_001556475.1 Methylobacterium sp. CCH5-D2
GAACAGGCGGTTTACGAACCGGCCCGCCAAGCCCTCGCTCACCAGGGCCTCACCCAGCGTCCAGCCGTAGCCGGGTCCCGCCATACGCATGCAGTGGTGGGCCTCGTGCGCCACGGTCCGATGCAGGTCCCCGTCGCGCAGCGAGCGTGCGAAGTTCGGATTGTCGGGATCGATGGTGAGGGAGAACAGGCTCTCGCGGAGGGCTCGTCCCGTCGTGCCCGTCTCCGGGATCGCCTCACCGGGCAGCCGCTGCACGAGGATGTCGAGCGGCGGTACGGGCAGCACCCCCGCCACGGCTATCCGCGCAATCTCAACCTCCTCGGCGATAGTGGCACGCCAAGGCCCCAGGTCGCCGGACGCCTCAAGCCAATGCAGTTGCCACGACATCGCTATCCTCGCTGGACCTCACCACCTGATCCTGCCGCGGGGAGCACAGGGAGGCAACTTCGCCTATGCGTGGGTTGCAGTCTCTTGCCGATCCGGCCCGCATGCGAAGGAACTCGGATCCCACATGCGAACCGGGCCTCGCGATGCAGCGACCGCGGGAGAGAGCTCAGGCGGTCACCACCGACAGGTCGATCACTTCCGAGAATGTCAGGTTCGTGGGGGTAATCCACCCAGGAGCCTGCGACTGCGGGGGCATAGGCTGCGCGCCAAGCGAGGGCGCGATCATGCGCTCAATGCGAAAGTCCGCCGCCCAGAGTGCACCCCGGCCCTTGAGGAAGAAGCCGAAGTGCAGGGAGATCGCATTGGCAGGAACGTCCACCACAACCCGGCGCTCGACCCATGGCACGCTGCCGAACAGCCACCCCTCCGTTGCGTCTTTCAGGTTGTCGAACGCGAAGGTGTGCCCGGGCATCCCGTCCACCCTGGCCCAGAGGGTCGCTCCATGGGTCACCTCCTGGCAGCGCAGCGTGGCGCTGATCGTCACCCGCTGGCCATGGAATGGCACCGCCGACACGGTCTGCGCATAGCAGCCGAAGGCGCGGGATGGTTCGGGATAGCGTCTCGGCCCGAGTACGGGATCGTGCCGAATGATGGCAGCACCGCCACCAGCCGCGGTTGGGTCGGCATCCGCCCCATGATCGTAGGCATCGGGATACTCGGCGATGAGCGCCCAGCCCTTCAGCAAGGCGACGCGTCGCCGGGCGGCGGCGTCAGACCGTTTGGCCTGGGCCGAGAGGACGTTCCAGTCCTTGAGACCGAACTGGCGGGCCACGATGTCGAGGCACTCGCCGTGGGAGAGACTGAGGTTCTTGGCGCGCAAGGCGCTCTCCATGGCGCGCGCCATGGACTTGGCATCATCGACGGTAGGCATGCTGATCCCCGAACCGGATCGACCACGCTGTCAGTGCTCGCCTTGCCGACCGATCGATCCTGGGTGCGGGATCGCGATCTCACCTGTCGATGCGTTCACCGTACCCCGAGGGGCGCGAGCGGCAGGCCGCATCAGCCTGCTGGCAGGAAGCATCATAGCCCAGACCGCGTCAACGCCTTTCAGCCTGCCGTGGGTCGAAACGGCTGCTCTTCAGTGTAAGGAAAACGGTCGTTTTTCTTACAGTTGTACCATCCCTGTCCTGAGCACTATGAGCCGCGTGCAACTGCAGCCTTCTGGCCTCGTTCTGTCATCGGCCGAGCACGAGTTCTGGCTCTATGGGCTGCGCGGGTCATCGGCCGCCAAGGGGAGGGAGCAGCATGGGACCGATCATTGAGTACGCGCAGAGCCTTCCCCCGCTCGCCTGGATTGGGGGCGGACTGGCGCTGAGCCTGAGCCTGTTTGGCGGGTGGCGGCTTTACCGCTCAACCAGGACGAGTGTGCGGGCCTCACACAATTCGACAGCTGCCGGTCGTGATATTCGCATCAACGACAAATGAAATTTGTCAGGGCCTCAGATCACTCTCTGGCCGCAGGGCGTGATATCATTGTAAAAATCGACGGCAGCGACCCTGCTCTCATTCGAACGATCATTGAGCAGGTGCTCGCCGAGCAATCTGGAAGGCCAGCAGCACGCATCCGCTTCCACAACAGCAACAATCTAAAAATTGAAGATATGGGCGAATTTACCAGTCGAGTGTCAGCATTCAATTTTGTCCAGTCGGATGAAAATCGGTCTAAATTTCGCGAGTATGCGACAGGTTATTTGCAGAAGAGCAAAAACGCCGAAACAGTCGGACGCCTCTTCAATGGCGTTGATCAGGCGCTGAGGAAAAAAGAGTTCAAGCGCGCACACAAACTCCTTGGCAGGCTGCTGAACGTTGCAGGTCTGACGGACGAAAGAGACGACATCATTGAAAATTACCTGTTGTCCGGGTACATCAGCAACGCCAATTCAGGCGACACTAAAGGTATGCTCGCCCTCATCGAGGAAGCACATCAGAATTTCTTTAGCTCTATTAATGAAGGCATTGCATATCTGCTTATTGAGGTTCAGCAAGAGATCGCAACACGGCAGAACAATGACAATCTTTTGCTGGAGAATGAGCGGCTTCTGCTGGATTTTTTGAGCAAGAACAGCATCCCATCCGATAGCTCCGGTCTACTTGGGCTGCTTTATCGACGGATGGGCGAGCGCGGTTCTATCACTTATCTGCAGAAAGCCGAAGACATCTTCAGGTCCATACTCAGGACACGCACAGCACTTACCGCCGAGGAAGCCAACAATTTCGGCATTGCGCTCATTCGTGATTTCGAACTGACGCGGAACCCTGAAAAGCTGGACGAAGCTTTGAGTGTACTCAACGGGATTGATTTCAAGAGGGACGATTACCCGCTCGTCGATTATCTCAGCCTTCCCAAAGCCATGAACAACATTGGTAATGCCTACAAGCAGAAACTCACGTTCACCGGGCAACCGGAATTTTATGTCCATGCGATCGAAAATTACACCAGAGCTGAAGCATATTGGAGCGAAGCGTCTGCTCCTTATGAATGGGCAATGATCCAGAAGAACAAGGCTGAAACGCGCGTTGCGTATTATGACATCACCGGCCACGCGGATGTTCTTCCTGTAGCAGACGATGAAGTTTCTGCTTCTCTCAAGTGCCGAACCGAAGCGTCCTCGCCGTTTCAGTATCAAAAATCAATGGATGTAAAACAGAAAATCGAGCAGGCTTTACAGAAGGCCGATCCGTCACACAAACATTCAAGATAAGACAGGATAACGGATGCAAGCGAAGATGCTGGACCTGCTACGAATTCTGGCGAACGGTCGTGTAGGAGAGGAGGTGATTGCAAGTGAGCTTGCCGAGGAGTCTGCGCAGGCAGAACACGTGGGCGATACGGGCACGGCAGCGATCTTGCGCGATCTCAGCCGCCGCCACCGGGTCAAAGTTCTTGAATTGGATGGGCAGTTTGCAGCCCTGGAGCAGCAGTATGCTGTGCTTTTCGGAAACGCTTAAAATGTCTAGTTGGATTTATGATCGTCCTCAGAAGTTTGCCTGTAGCGGTTAGCAAGTACTGAAATCCGGGCGCGCCCTTCAATAGCCTTAACCTGATGGTGGCGGCTCAAATCACGCATTCTCCGCGCTGCAGTATGGTTGCCGTCAACTTCAAACTGCTCGCCCATATCTGCCAACTCACGGGCAAACCCTTCGTTGTCTGCAATGCCACGCAGGAGCACGTTGACCAGCTCAATAAGCGTGCTTGGCATTGCTCATACTCGCAACGACGCAGGCAACTTGTCATCGGGCAGCACCCGCCGAAGATGGCGGCGGACCACCTCGGCACTGAAAGGTTTCGACACGAACCGTGCGTTTACCGGCAGATCGTGTGGTCTTGGCTGCGCCTGACCGGAGGCGATCACTATCGTGATGTGCGGCCAGTGCTCGGCCGTGTGACGCGCCAGCGCGAACCCGTCGCGCGAGCCGGGCATTTGCACATCGCTGAACAGAAGGGTGATGGACGCATGATGCTCCTGCAGCACCGTTAGGGCCTCATCCGCGTTCCCCGCCTCGATTACCTTGAACCCGGCATCCTCCAGGATGCTTGTAGCGTCCATGAGGATCAGCGCATCATCATCCACAACCAGGGCACAATGCGGGGAAGGGCGGGCTGAGTTCTCCATGATGGATTAAACCCGGCCGACCCCGAAAGCTCCCTGGATGAGCCGCTGAAGGCTGGCTCAAAAGCAGGATTTGGTCTCAGCGAACCGGATCAGCCCGGAATGATCTCCCCCCAGCGTCAGCTGTCTGGCACTGGCACGCCTGCGGAACGCTTGCCGATCCCTTTCGAACGGGCGCCTCACAGGTCAGCAGATGGGCCAGAAGATGCTCTAATGGCGCGGCCTGATAGGGCTTCTGCAGCACCGGCACACCCTGATAGGCCACGTCCAGTCCCTGTGGCCCGTAGCCGGTCGCAAACAGGAAGGGCGTCCCCCGCTCGAACAAAACGTCGGCGATGGGATAGCTGCGCGCATCGCCAAGGTTCACATCGAGCACCGCCAGATCGAACGCCTCGCTGCGGGCGTAACCCAGCGCCTTGTCGAGCCGCATGGCCACAGCAACCTCACAACCGAGGTCAAGCAGCATGTCCTCGGCCAGCATCGCCACGAGGCTTTCGTCCTCGACCAGCAGCACCCGACGTCCAACCAACAACGTCATGGAACGCGAGGCCCTTCAACCATTTCCTGACCGATCCAGCCAAGCTGGGTCAACGGGATTTGCAGCTGGCAGCGAACCCCTGCCGGCGCGTAGGTGATTACGGCGCTGCCGTCGAACTCCATGGGCAGCTGCCGCTCGATCAGCCGTGAGCCGAACCCTTTGCGGGTCGGCGGCGTGACCGTGGGACCGCCCCGTTCGTCCCAGCTCATGTCGAGCTGCTGGCGGCCGTCATCCAGGTCGTGCAGCGACCATGTGACCGCTACCTGCCCCTCAGGCACCGAAAGGGCGCCGTACTTGGCGGCGTTGGTCATCAGCTCGTGCAGGGCCATGGCCAGCGTCACCGCCACTTTGGGGTGCAGCCGCGCGTCCGACCCTTCTAGCTGAAAGCGGTTAACATCGACCTCTGCCAGCAGGTGAGGGGCCAGGGCACGCTCGACCACGCTGCGCAGGCTGGCGCTTTCCCAGTTGTCCTCGACCAGCACGTTATGGGCGTTGGACAGCGCCGCCATGCGGGCGTCGAACACGGCGCGTGGCGCCTGCTCGGTCTGCCCCCGGAAGGTCTGCGCGGCGATCGACTGCACCGTGGCGAGGGTATTTTTGACCCGGTGGTTCAGCTCGTTGATCAGCAAGCGCTGGCGCTCGGCCGCGGCCTTCTCCTCGCTGATGTCGCGCACCTCGATGATGGTGCCGATGATGTTGGCGGCATCGTCACGGATCGGGCTGGCGGTGAAGCCCACCGGGAAGAAGTGCCCGTCCCGGTGCACAAACACCTCCTCGCCCCGCTCCTGGTTGTTCTTGGGGAAGGCACGGTCGATGGCGCATTCCTCCAGCGGGAACGGACGCCCATCCGGATAGGTATGGTGCACGATGTCGTGCAGCGGGCAGTCGCGGGCCAGGACTTCCGGGAGCGTCCAGCCGGTCAGCTGCTCGGCGGCGCGGTTCATGTAGATGCAGTGCTGGCGGTCATCCATCAGGAAGATGGAGACCGAGG
>NZ_LSIX01000938.1:0-16286 GCF_001556475.1 Methylobacterium sp. CCH5-D2
CCGCCCGCCACCATCACGTCGGCGTCGCCGAAGGCGATCAGCCGGGCCGCGTCGCCGATGGCGTGCGCGCCCGTGGAGCAGGCGGTGACGACCGCGTGGTTCGGGCCCTTGAGGCCGTGGGCGATCGAGATCTGGCCCGAGGCCAGGTTGATGATGCGGCCCGGGATGAAGAACGGGGAGACCCGGCGCGGGCCCTTCTCGTGCAGCGTGATCGAGGCGTCGTAGATGCCGCCGATGCCGCCGATGCCCGAGCCGACGAGCACGCCGGTGGCGCACTGGTCCTCGTGCGAGGTCGGGTGCCAGTCGGCGTCGTCGAGCGCCTGGTGGGCGGCGGCGATCGCGTAGACGATGAACGGATCGACCTTCCGCTGCTCCTTCACCTCCATGTAGGCGTCGGGGTTGAAGGTGCCGTCCGTGCCGTCGCCGAGCGGGATCTGGCAGGCGATCTTGCAGGCGAGATCCTCGGTCTCGAAGGAGGTGACCTTGGCCGCCCCGCTGTCGCCCGCGATCAGACGGCTCCAGACGTGCTCGACACCGCTGCCGAGCGGCGTGACCATGCCCAGACCCGTGACGACCACCCGCCGCATCGCACTATCCCGTTTGCCACACTCAGAAACGAATAACGGCGCGCGGGGCGTTTGGCCCCGTCCGCGCCGCGTTTTTTGGGTCGAGCCCGGCGCCTCAGGCGGCCGAGTTCTTCTCCAGGAACTTCACCGCGTCGCCGACCGTCTGGATGGTCTCGGCGGCGTCGTCCGGGATCTCGACGTTGAACTCCTCCTCGAAGGCCATGACCAGCTCGACGGTGTCGAGGCTGTCGGCGCCGAGGTCGTCGATGAAGTTGGCACCCTCGACCACCTTCTCGGGCTCGACGCCCAGGTGCTCGACGACGATCTTCTTCACGCGCTCAGCGATATCGCTCATCGTTTCCGGTCCTCGTCTTCTTGATCTGATCGTCGTGTTGCTGGTGAAGGCGTTTCGGGCCGTAACCGACCCTACCGAACCGGTCGAGCGTTGCGCGAGCCGCCCCAAGCCGGTCGCGCGCCGTCCCGTCGCTCGCGGGGTTTGTCTTGGACTGTTAACCCGCGGAGCCGTCAACCCCCCATGCCCGGCGGACGGGGTGTTAACACAGCGTTCCCGCCCTGGCGAGGGGCGGTTCAGCAGGCGTTCATCTCCCCAATATCCACAAGGGGGACAAGGCGTTGCGGGGATGCATCACACCCGCGCCGTCACACCATCGCCGTCACACCATCGCCGTCACACCATCGCCATGCCGCCGTTGACGTGGAGATTGTGCCCCGTGACGTAGGCCGCCTCGTCGGAGGCGAGATAGACCACCGCCGCGCCGATCTCCTGGCCCGTGCCGAGCCGGCCCGCGGGCACGCGGCCGAGGATGCCCTCGCGCTGCTTGTCGTTGAGCACGTCGGTCATCGGCGAGGTGATGAAGCCGGGGCTGACGCAGTTCACCGTGACGTTGCGGGAGGCGACTTCCGCGGCCAGCGCCTTGGTGAGGCCCACCAAGCCGGCCTTCGCCGCCGCGTAGTTGGCCTGGCCCGGATTGCCCGTGGTGCCCACCACCGAGCCGATGTTGACGATGCGGCCCGCTCTCCGGCGCATCATGCCCTTCAGCGCCGCGCGCGAGAGCCGGAAGGCCGCCGTCAGGTTCACGGTGAGGACCTGCTCCCACTCCTCGTCCTTCATCCGCATGGAGAGGTTGTCGCGGGTGATGCCGGCATTGTTGACCAGGATGTCGAGCGGGCCCATTGCGGCCTCCGCGGCCGGGACCAGCGCCTCGACGGAGTCCGCTTCGGCGAGGTTTGCCGGGACGATGTGGGCGCGCGCGCCGAGTTCGGCGGCCAGCGCCTCCAGCGCCTCCGCCCGGGTGCCGGAGAGCGCCACGCTCGCCCCTTGCGCGTGCAGCGCCCGGGCGATGGCGTTACCGAGGCCGCCGGTGGCGCCGGTGACGAGGGCCTTGCGGCCGGTGAGATCGAACATGCTCGGATTCCTCAGAGGCTGAAGGCCGCGACGTCGTCGGGCGTGCCGATCGCCGTGGCCGTGGCGCCCGCCGCGATGCGCTTGACGAGGCCGGAGAGCACCTTGCCGGAGCCGACCTCGTAGAACCGGTCGACGCCCGCCTCCGCCATCGCCGCGACGCTCTCGCGCCAGCGCACCGTGCCGGTGACCTGGGCGACGAGGTTGCGCCGGATCGCGTCGGGGTCGGATTCGGGGGCCGCCGTCACGTTGGCGTAGAGCGGCACGCTCGGCGCCCGGAGCGCGACTTCGGCGAGCGCCGCCCGCATCGCCTCGGCGGCGGGCGCCATCAGCCGGCAGTGGAAGGGCGCCGAAACGTTGAGGAGCACCGCGCGCTTGATCCCGCGGGCCTGCGCTCCCGCCACCGCGCGCTCGACCGCGGCCCGGTGGCCCGAGAGCACGACCTGCCCCCCGCCGTTGTCGTTGGCGACGTCGCAGGCCTCCTCGTCCGCGGCCTCGGCGGCGATGGCCTTGGCGGCCTCCAGGTCCGTGCCGATCAGCGCCGCCATGGCGCCGGCCCCGGGGGCGACCGCCCGCTGCATGGCGTCGCCCCGGACGCGCAGGAGGCGGGCGGCGTCCGCGACCGTGAGGCTGCCCGCGGCGGCGAGCGCCGCGTACTCGCCGAGCGAGTGGCCGGCGACGCATCGAACGTCCCGGGCGAGGTCGAGCCCGCGCTCGGCCTCCAGCACGCGGACGCCTGCGAGGCTCGCGGCCATCAGGGCGGGCTGGGCGTTGGCGGTCAGCGTCAGTTCGTCGGCCGGGCCCTCGAACATCAGGGCGGAGAGCTTTTGCCCCAGCGCGTCGTCGACCTCATCGAAGACCGCGCGGGCCTGCGGAAAGGCCTCGGCGAGCGCCTTGCCCATGCCGACCGCCTGGCTGCCCTGTCCGGGAAAGATGAGTGCGCGCGCCATGGTTGAGATTGCGGCTCCGCTTGTCGAATCAACGCCTTGGGTGGGGCGGCGCAGTCGCACCGCGCCTGCCCCAAGTCAATCGTGCGGTGCGCAAATCCGTGCGGACCCGCCGAGCCCTGTCAGCGCCCGAACGGGAAAACCGCCCTCCGTCAAGCCCCGGCCAAGCCGTTGCGCTTGTTGGCAGACCGCATCGGGTGTAAGAGGCCCCCCACAATCCGACATCCCGCACGCGTATAAAGGAGCCGCCCCGCATGGCTCGCGTCACCGTTGAAGACTGCATCGAGAAGGTCGAGAACCGCTTCGAGCTGGTTCTGCTGGCGAGCCACCGGGCCCGCCTGATCGCCGCGGGCGCGCCGCTCACCATCGACCGCGACCGCGACAAGAACCCGGTCGTGGCGCTGCGCGAGATCGGCGACGAGACCATCACCGCCGACGACCTCAAGGAGCAGCTGATCCACTCGCTGCAGAAGTACGTCGAGGTGGACGAGCCCGAGGCCGAGACGGTGCCGCTGCTCTCCAGCTCCCCCGCCGCCGCGGCGGTCGCGCCCCAGTCGTCCTCGGACGACAGCGCGGTGCAGTTCGACCGCATGAGCGAGGACGACCTGCTGCGCGGCCTCGAGAACCTCGCGCCCCCGGTCGAGACCGAGGAAGACACCGGCGAGTGAGCCCATCCGCGCCCCGGCGCGCGCGTCGGCCCGGCGGCAACGCCGGGCCTTTTTCGTATGGCGATACCGCGCGCGGGTCCCGCCCGCCCTGGCGCCGGGCCGTAAAGCGCCTCAGAACGGGCCCATGACCATCGCGCGCATCGCGGGAAACGCCGGCGCCCGGAACGCCGCCCTCGACGGCCTGCGCGGGCTGGCCGCCCTCGCGGTCGCGGTCGGGCACTGCAACCTCGCGGTGACCGGGCTCGACCTCTGGGGCCGCACGGTCCGCGACTTGGCCGGGATGTCGGCGGAGGCGGTCGGCCTGCGCCTGCTCTACCTCGTCGCCCCGAGCGACGCGGCCGTCACGCTCTTCTTCGTGCTGAGCGGGCACGTGCTCTGGGAATCCTTCCTGCGGGGCCGCCCGGGTCCCGCCGAGGGGCCGGACTACCTCGTCGGGCGCGCCTACCGGCTGCTGCCGGTGGCCATCGCCAGCGCGCTGCCGCTCGGGCTGATCCTCAACGCCTCGGCGGGCGAACTCGTCGCCAACATGCTGCTCCTCAGCACCAGCATGAACGGCGTGCTCTGGTCCCTGCAGACCGAGGTTTTGTGCAGCCTCGCGCTCTTCGGCGCGTGGCTGCTGGCGGGCGATTCGCGCGCCCGCCTCGTCGCGTTGCTGCTCTCCGTCCTCGTTGCCGCGCCGGCCTTCCGGGGCAGCAACCTCTTCCTGTTCTTCCCGGCCTTCCTGCTCGGCGCGCTGGTCGGCGCCTGTCCCGGCCGGATCTGGGCACGGCGCTCCACCCTGGTCGCCGGCCTCGCGCTGCTGACGCTCGCGAGCTTCGTGCTCTCGCACGGCGCGGTGGCGCGGCCCTTCGAGATGCTCGGCGCGGCCGTCGTCATCGCCTGCCTGCGCGCCCGGCCGCCCGCTCTCCTCTGCGCGCGGCCGATCCTGTTCCTCGGCGCGGTCAGCTACCCGTTCTACCTCTGCCACACGACGGGGCTCGAACTCGCCGTGCGGCTGGAGCCCGCCCTGGGCCTCGCCGACCCCGTCGCCCGCGTCGCGGTGCTGGCCCTGCTGTCGATCCCCGTCGCGCTGGCGCTGGCGTGGTTCCTCCACGTCGCGGTCGAGCGGCCCGCCATGCGGGTGCGCCCGCGCCTCCGGCAAGGCCGCGCCGCGGCACCGCCGTCCTACGAGCACGCCCCCGACCGCGCCCCCGTTGCGGAGACCTGAGCGGCCCGCGCGGGAATCCGACCTGATGCGACCGCGTGCATCTGGCGTCCGCGCGTGCGATGCGGGAGACTGCGCCGTACGGCCGAGTGGGCCGGGATCGGACTGAGGGCAAGGGTCTGTCTCGCGTTATGATGCGCCAGTACGAACTCGTGGAGCGGGTGAAGCGCTACAACCCGGCCGCGAACGAAGCCCTGCTCAACCGTGCCTACGTCTACGCGATGCGCGCCCACGGCACGCAGAAGCGCGCCTCGGGCGACCCGTTCTTCGCCCACCCCCTCGAAGTCGCGGCGATCCTCACCGACCTCAGGCTCGACGACGCCACCATCGTGGCGGCGGTGCTCCACGACACCGTGGAGGACACCGCCGCCACGCTCGACGAGATCCGCGAGCTGTTCTCGCCGGAGATCGGCGCGCTCGTCGACGGCCTGACCAAGCTGAAGCGGCTCGACCTCGTCTCCAAGCAGGCGGCGCAGGGCGAGAACTTCCGCAAGCTGCTGCTCGCGGTGGCGGCGGACGTGCGGGTGCTCCTCGTCAAGCTCGCCGACCGGCTGCACAACATGCGCACGCTCGGCCACATGCCGGCCGAGAAGCGCGCCCGCATCGCCCAGGAGACGCTCGACATCTACGCGCCGCTCGCCGGCCGCATGGGCATGCAGGAACTGCGCGACGAGCTGGAAGACCTCTCGCTGCGCAACCTCAAGCCCGACGTCTACGAGACGATCACGCAGAGGCTGAGCGCGCTCTCGCAGAAATCGGAGCGGATGGTCGAGACCATCGAGCAGGACCTCACCGCCAAGCTCGCCGCGCAGGGCATCCGGGCCTCGGTGACAGGGCGGCTGAAGAAGCCGTTCTCGATCTGGTCGAAGATGGAGCGCAAGTCCGTCGCCTTCGAGCAGCTGTCCGACATCTTCGGCTTCCGCGTGGTCGTGGACACGCTGCCCGAGTGCTACGCGGCGCTCGGCGTGGTGCACACCGCCTGGCCGATGGTGCCGGGCCGCTACAAGGACTACATCTCGACGCCGAAGCAGAACGACTACCGCTCGATCCACACCACGGTGATCGGGCCGCGCTCCCAGCGCGTCGAGCTCCAGATCCGCACGGAGGCGATGGACGAGATCGCCGAGTACGGCATCGCGGCGCACGCGCACTACAAGGAGGCGGCCGCGCGGGGGGAGGCGGGCGTGCACCCGAAGCTCGCCACTGAGAGCGGCGCCTACCAGTGGCTGCGCCGCACCATCGAACTCCTGGCGGAGGGCGATTCGCCCGAGGAGTTTCTCGAGCACACGAAGCTCGAGCTCTTCCAGGACCAGGTCTTCTGCTTCACCCCGAAGGGCCGGCTGATCGCCCTGCCGCGCGGGGCCACGCCGATCGATTTCGCCTACGCGGTGCACACGGACGTCGGCAACACCGCCGTCGGCGCCAAGATCAACGGGCGGATCGTGCCGCTGCTGCACGAACTGACCAACGGCGACGAGGTCGAGATCGCCCGCTCCGACGGCGCCGCGCCGCCCGCCGCCTGGGAATCCCTCGTCGTGACCGGCAAGGCGCGGGCCGCGATCCGCCGGGCGACGCGCTCGGCCGTGCGGCGGCAATATGCCGGGCTCGGTCGCCAGATCCTCGACCGCGCCTTCGAGCGGGCCGGCAAGAGCTTCTCCGAGGACAAGCTGCGCGGGGCGCTGCCCCGTCTCGCCCGGGGCTCGACCGAGGACGTGTTCGCGGCGGTGGGCCGGGGCGAGATGTTCTCCGGCGACGTCGTGCGGGCGGTCTACCCCGACTACAAGGACGAGCGCCGCGCGGCGGCCTCCAGCGCGCCGCAGCTGCCCGTGAACGGGGCGGGCCGGCTCACCCGCTCGAAGGACCAGACCATCCGCCTCACCCTGCCGGAGGGCGACGGCCGTGCCGACCCGAACGCCATCCCGATCCGCGGCCTCGACGGCGACCTGCCGGTGAGCTTCGCGCCGAACGGCGGCGCGGTGCCGGGCGACCGCATCGTCGGCATCCTGACGCCGGGGCAGGGGGTGACGATCTACCCGATCCAGTCGGCCGCGCTCGCCGCCTTCGACAACGAGCCCGACCGCTGGATCGACGTGCGCTGGGACATCGAGGGCCCGGCCACCGAGCGCTTCCCGGCCCGGATCGCCCTGCAATCGATCAACGAGCCCGGCACCTTCGCGCAGATCGCCCAGGTCATCGCCGACCACGACGGCAACATCGACAACATCTCGATGAAGCGGCGCACGCAGGACTTCACCGACATCACCATCGACATGTCGGTCTGGGACCTGCAGCACCTCAACGCGATCGTGGCGGAGCTGCGCGGCAAGCGCGCGGTGAGCCGGGTGGAGCGGGTGAACGGGTAGGACGCGCGCTCCTTCGGGCAAAGCGGAAGGCTGATCGACCAAGTCCTGTCTCGGGTAGCACGAGTCCCCTCTCCCATAGGGAGAGGGGGCGCGGCGCGGTTCGGGCGCGATCCGGAACGAGGTGGCCGCCCTGTGCGATAGGGCTGTTCGGGGGGACGGAAGCTATCCCGACGAAAGGAATCCGTCCCGGACCGTTGCCGAACGTATCCGCCGCCCGTCCGGAAACGCGCGGTTACAAATTTGCACCGGCCCGCCCGCTTCGATATCCAGAAAACCCAGGCATAACAGCGGCATGATCGCCGTCGAACACGCGCCGATGTCCGCACCCGCCAGCCCCCACATCCTCGTCGTCGAGGACGACCGGGAGATCTCCGCCCTCGTGGCGCGCTACCTGCGCGGCAACGAGTGCCGCGTGACGGTCGCGGGCGACGGGCGCGAGATGGACCGGGCGCTGGGCGACGCCCGGGTCGATCTCATCGTGCTCGACATCATGCTGCCGGGCGAGGACGGGCTCGCCCTGTGCCGGCGCCTGCGCGCCACCTCGGCGATCCCGATCCTGATGCTGACCGCCAAGACCGAGGAGATCGACCGGATCGTCGGGCTCGAACTCGGCGCCGACGACTACCTCGCCAAGCCCTTCAACCCGCGCGAGCTGCTGGCCCGGATCCGCGCGATCCTGCGGCGGAGCACGGCGAGCGCGCCCGACGACGACGGCGTGCGCAAGCTCCACTTCGCCGGCTGGACCCTCGACGTGGCGCTCCGGCAGGTGCTGAGCCCGGAGGGCGCGCGCGTGGCGGTGACGGGCGCCGAGTTCGACCTGCTCCACGCGCTCTGCCTGCGCCCCGGCCGCGTCCTCTCCCGCGACCAACTCCTCGACCTGACGCAGGGGCGCGCCGCCGGCCCGTTCGAGCGCAGCATCGACGTGCTGATCAGCCGGATCCGCCAGAAGATCGAGCGCGACACGCGCAACCCCGAGATCATCCGCACGATCCGCTCGGGCGGCTACCTGTTCACCCCGGAGGTCACCCGGTCATGACGTTCGCGGGACTTCGCGCGCGGCTGCGCCCGCGCAGCATCGCCGGGCAGATCGTCCTGCTGATCGTGGCGGCGATCGCGGTGGCCCATGTCGTGGCGACGCTGGCCTTCGTGATCCTGCGCGAGCCCTGGCGGCCGGACGACCGGCCCGGCGTGATGGTCGGGCGCGCCGCGACCGTGGCGCGGCTGCTCGACGCCTCCGAGCCCGGGAGCCGGGACGCGCTCATCGCCGCCTCGGCCCGGAGCCTGCCCACCCTCGAGATCGCGCCCTGGGACGGCCAGGACGGCCGGGCCGAGTTTGACCACGCGGTGATCCGGCGGCTCCGCGACGGCTTCGGGCGCGCGCTCGCCATCACCGATCTCGGCTCCGAGACGCGTCGCGGCGACCCGGTGCTGCGCCTCGGCATCCGGACGCCGGCCGGCGCCAGCTTCCAGGTCGTGGTGCCCGACGACCCGCTCACCCCGCCGCGGCAGGGCGCCATCATCTTCACCTTCGTGTTCCTCGGGCTGACGCTCGCGCTGCTCTCGCTCTGGGCGACGCGGGCGCTCACCGCGCCGCTCGCGCGCCTCGAGGCCGCCGCCGAGGCCTTCGGCACCCGCGACGACCACGCCGCCGTGCCCCAGGCGGGGCCGCGCGAGGTGCTGGCGGTCTCGCGCGCGCTGGACCGGATGCGCGCCCGCGTGCGCCGCCTGATCGACGACCGCACGCAGATGCTCGCCGCGATCAGCCACGACCTGCGCACGCCGATCACGCGGCTGCGCCTGCGCGCCGAGTTCATCGAGGACGAGCACGCCCGTGCCGCGACCTTGCGCGACCTCGACCAGATGAACGGCCTCGTGGAGGCCGCGCTCTCCTTCGTGCGCGACGGGCAGGCCCGCGACACCGGCAGCCACACCCTGGTCGATCTCGCCTCGGTGGTGCAGACGGTCTGCGACGGGTTCGCCGACATCGGCGCCCGTGCCGCGGTGGAGCGCAGCCGCCACGTGCTGGTGCGGGGCCGGGCCGACGACCTGCAGCGGGCGATCACCAACCTCATCGACAACGCCGTGAAGTACGGGGGCGAGGCCCGCGTGCTGATGGAGACGACGCCCCGCGGGGTGCGGGTGGAGGTGCGCGATTCCGGCCCCGGCATCGCCGAGGCCGAGCGCGAGGCGATGCTCCAGCCCTTCGTGCGCGGCGATCGGGCCCGCAACCTCAACGACGCGACGGGCTTCGGCCTCGGCCTCTCGATCGTGCAGGCGATCGTCGAGGCGCATGCGGGCCGGCTCGTGCTCGAGAACAGGCCAGAGGGCGGCCTCGCGGCTTCGATCGAGCTGCCGCTCGCCGCGCGGCAGCCGCCCGAGCACGAGCCTGAGCCTTTGCGGGCCCCGGAGACCCTCGGCCGCGCCGCCTGAGCCTTCTCGCGCCCTCCCGCGTTGTCGGGATATCGACAGAGGAGGAACGCGGATGGATGTCGGCTTCATCGGGCTCGGGCGCATGGGCCGCGCGATGGTGGGCAGGCTGGTCGCGGCGGGCCACACGGTCCGGGTCTGGAACCGCTCGCCCGGCGCCTCCGAGGGTCTGGCGGGGGTGATCCCGGTCGCGAGCCCGGCCGAGGCCTTCCGGGGCGACGCCGCGCTCACGATGCTCGCCGACGACGCGGCTTTGCGCGCCGTGATCGTCGAGGGCGGCCTGCTCGATCAGCCCGATCGCCCGGGCCTGCATCTCGGCATGAGCACGATCTCGGTGGCGCTGGCCCGCGACCTCGCGGCGATCCACGAGCGGGCCGGCGTGCCCTACGTCTCGGCCCCGGTCTTCGGGCGGCCGGACGCGGCCGAGCGCGGCGCCCTCAACATCGTGGCCGCCGGGCCCGAGGCGGAGATCGTCCGCGCCGCGCCCCTCCTCGACGCGATGGGCGCCAAGACCTGGCGCTTCGGCACCGAGCCGGCGCGGGCCAACGCCGTGAAGCTCGCCGGCAACTTCATGCTGATCTCGGCGATCGAGGCGATGGGCGAGGCCTGCGCCTTCACGGAGGCGCACGGCGTCCCGGGCGCGGACCTGCTCGACCTCCTCACCAGCACGCTCTTCGCCGCGCCCGCCTACAAGAATTACGGCGCGCTGATCGCGGAGGAGCGCTACGAGCCGGCGGGCTTCGCGCTCCGCCTCGGCGCCAAGGACGTGCGCCTCGCCCTCCAGGCCGCCGAGGTGGCGGGCGTGCCGATGCCCTTCGCGAGCGCGGTCCGCGACGGCCTGATCGAGGCGATCGCCCACGGCGACGGCGAGAAGGACTGGTCGGCGCTGGCGCGCGTCTCGGCGCGGCGCAGCGGGCGCGCCTGAAGGACGCTCAGCCGGTCGGATCCCATAGATCGTCCGGAGCCGGCGGCTGACCGCCCTCCCTGTTCATGAAGCGGTCGAAGGCGGCCGGGTCACCCTGCTTCGACCGCTCCGAGAAGTAGTCGGCCGTCTTCAGGGCGGCGAGCTTCTCGGCGACCGCCGTCACGATGAATTGGTTCAGGGTCGTGCCGTCCGCGCGCGCCACCGTCTCGGCAGCTTGTTTCAGGGAAACGGGAAGGCGGAGAGCGTAGTTGCCGCCGGCTGCCATCAGGATCTCCTCAGAACATCCGCGGGCCCGAGCAGCGCGATGCCGAAATCTGCCGGGACGGTGCCGAAATCGGCCCGGTTGAACGTCACTATGGCATCCGCTCGACCGTTGACGGCAACTTCCAGCACCATGTCGTCGCCCGGGTCACGCAGCCGCGGTCGCCACAGATAGTGGATCTCGATCGGCTCGATGCAACCGGCGAGAACGTCGAGCACGTTCATCACGTCGGATCGTGAGGCGCCTGCGGCCGCCAGATGCTCGGCTCGCGTCACCACGGCCTCGTACTCGATGAAGAGCGGCACGCTCGCGAGCATCCGATATCGCCCTGCCTTCACGCGTCGGACAAGTTCGGCGGATCCACCCTGTGGGCTGCGCAGGGAGGCGACGACGATGTTCGTGTCGAGCACCAAGCGCATATCGCCGATGATATGAGCTTCTCGGGCCCCGTCAATCGAGCGCGCCGATGGCCGGTGTTACAGCGCGCCTTCCCGCACCGCTCCGGGATCGGCCAGCGCGTGCAGCAGGCGGGCGGCGCTGTGGGCGAAGCGCAGCGTCACCGCCTTGCGGCGCGCGCCGCTCAGCGCGTGCTCCGGCGCCTCGCGCACGATGCCGGCCCCGAAGGCGTCCGCGACGATGAGGCCGCATTCCTCCGGGATCAGGGATTCGGGCACGCTGTCGGGGATCGCGAAGAAGAACCGGTCGCAGAAGTCGCGGTAGTCCGGCCATTTCCGGTCGGCCCGGAAGTCGGCCACGCTCGACTTGATCTCCACGATGGTGAGCCGGCCCGCCCCGCACAGCGCGATCACGTCGGCCCGGCGGCCGTTGACCAGCGAGAACTCGGGCAGCGTCGCGCAGCCCATCTCCGAGAACAGGCGGCGCACGCCGCGCTGGAGCCGCAGCGCGGTCGGCGACTGGCGCCCGTCGGGGGGCAGAACGAGGTCGGGCGAAGGGTCGAGCTTGCGGGCGGCGAGGGCGGGCATCGGCACTGTTCCGTTTCGGAACACTCTGCCAAGACCGCACCCGGTCTGTCACCTGCGGCAGGTCGGCGCCTCAGCCCCGGAACCACGTCAGCAGACCCGCCCCCGGCGCGAGCAGCACGAAGGCCCAGACGTAGCCCGAGGTCCAGTTGGCGACCTGGAAGGGCAGCGGGCGCACGCCGAACGTGCCGGCGATCAGCGGCACCACGGCGCGGGCCGGGCCGACGAAGCGCCCGAGCGCGACCGAGGCCGCGCCCCAGCGGGCGAGGAAGGCCTCGCCGCGGGCCACCATGTCCGGATAGTTGCGCATCGGCCACATCCGGCGCACGCTGTCGCCGTAGTGCCGTCCGAACGCGTAGGAGAGCCAGTCGCCGAGGCCCGCACCCGTGCCGGCCGCCAGCACCACCGGCCAGAGCGCGATGTCGGCCGCGCCCACGATCGCCCCGATGCCGACGAGGATCACGGTGGCCGGCACCAGCAGCGACAGGAAGGCGATCGACTCGCAGAAGGCGCAGACACCCGCGAAGAGCGGCGCCCACGCCTTGTGTGTCTCCACGAAGCCGAGGGCCGTGGTCCGCAGGGCTTCGAGATCCATCGGGCATCCGTCACGGCGAGGGTGAGCCGCGATCTGGGGCGGGTCGCGCCGTGGTGCAAGCTCCGCCGTGCGCGCGGGTGCGGCGCCCGCGCAAAGGCGCTAACAGGCAGGGTCCGTCGCGAGAGAGGTTTGCGGCCCGTGAAGGTCCTGTCGATCCAGTCCCACGTCGCCTACGGCCATGTCGGCAACGCCTCCGCGGTGTTCCCGATGCAGCGGCTCGGCGTCGAGGTCTGGCCGATCCACACCGTGCAGTTCTCCAACCACACCGGCTACGGCGCGTGGCGCGGGCGCGTCTTCGACGGGCCCTCCATCGAGGAACTGGTCGCCGGCATCGGCGAGCGCGGCGTGCTCGGCACCTGCGACGGCGTGCTCTCCGGCTACATGGGCTCGGCCGATATCGGCACCGCGATCCTGGGCGCGGTCGCGGCGGTGCGCGCGGCCAACCCCGCGGCGCTCTACTGCTGCGATCCGGTGATGGGCGACATCGGCCGGGGCGTCTATGTCCGGCCCGGCATCCCCGAGTTCATGCGCGAGCAGGCCGTCCCCGCCGCCGACATCGTGACCCCGAACCAGTTCGAGCTGGAGGCGCTGACGGGCCTCGCGACGCACACGCTCGCGGGCGCCAAGGCGGGTGTCGAGGCGCTTCGGGCGATGGGGCCGCGCGTGGTGCTCGTTACCTCGCTGATCACGGAGGCCACGCCCGCCGGGTCGATCGACCTGCTGGCCGGGGAGGGCGGCCAGTTCTGGTGCCTGCGCACGCCCCGCCTCGGCCTCGACGTCAACGGCGCGGGCGACTGCATCGCCGCCCTGTTCTTCGTGCACTACGCCCGTACCGGCTCGGCGGCGCTGGCGCTGGGCATGGCGGGCGCCTCCGTCTACGGTCTCCTGAAGCGCACGATGGAGGCCGGCTCGCGCGAGATCCTCACGGTCGCCGCGCAGGAGGAGTTCGTCGCCCCGAGCGAGACGTTTCCGGTCGCGCCCGTCTGAGCCCCGTCCTTCGAAGCCCTCCCGACGCCACGACCAGGGATGCCCGTCATGAGCCGCCGCTTCGCCACCCTCGACGTGTTCACCGACGCGCCGCTCGCGGGCAACCCGCTCGCCGTGGTGCTCGACGCGGAGGGGCTCGACACGGCGGCGATGCAGGCGATCGCCCGCGAGTTCAACCTGTCGGAGACGGTCTTCGTCTTCCCTCCGGCCGAGCCGCGGCACCGGGCACGGCTGCGCATCTTCACGCCGACGCGCGAATTGCCCTTCGCCGGCCATCCCACCGTCGGCACCGCCGTCCTGCTCGCCCTGCGGGACGCCCGGGCGGAGGCCGCCGACGCGGTCGCCTTCGGCCTGGAGGAGGCGATCGGCGTGGTGCCCTGCGTGGTCGAGACGGGCGCGGGCCGGGGCCGGGCGCGCTTCAGGCTGCCGGTCCTGCCGAGCTATCTCGGCGAGCCGGAGGCGGCGGAGGCGCTCGCCGCCGCGCTGGGCCTTGCCGCCGACGAGATCGGCTTCGGCCGTCACCGGCCGAGCCGGCACGGGGCGGGCCCGGCCTTCACCTTCCTGCCCGTCGCCTCGCTCGAGCGGCTCGACGCGCTGAGCCCGCTCGGCGTGCCGGCGGGCTTCGCGGAAGGGCTCTACGCCTACGCGCCCGATCCGGAAGGGCTCGGCCGGCGCTACCGCGCCCGCATGTTCGCCCCGCGCCTCGGCATGCCGGAGGACCCGGCCACCGGCTCGGCCGCCGCCGCCTTCGCGGGCGTGCTGATGCAGTTCGAGACGCTCGGCGACGGCACGCACGACGTGGCGATCCGCCAGGGCGAGGCCATGGGCCGCCCGAGCGGGATCGACCTGCAGGTGGTGGTCGAGGCCGGCGCCCTGCGCGCGGTCGAGATCGGCGGCGGCGCGGTCCTCGTCTCGGAGGGCGCCCTGCATGTCTGAGGGCCGGCCCTACGGGTTCGAGGTGGTGCGCCTCGCCCATATCGAGGCGCGGCTGGTGGCCTACGACTGGGCCTGGGCGCGCGACAACGCGGAGCGCATCGCCGAGAACTGGCGCCGCCGGCTCGCTCTGCAGCCCGGATTGTTCGACGGGCCGGTGCTGCTCGCCTGCCTCTGCGCCATCGCGGACGGCGCCTGCCGGGTGGATTTCTTCGAGACCCGCTACGCGGCCTTCCTCGCCTACCGGGACGGGGGCTCGCCGGACGGCCACGTCGCCAACGCCTTCGCGGCGGTGGTGCCCTGGAGCGCCGACGGCGCCGTGCTCCTCGGCGAGATGGGCGCGCACACCGCCAATGCGGGACAGATCTACTTCCCCTGCGGCACGCCGGACCGGGACGACGTGCGCGGGGCGGTCGTCGATCTCGCGGGCAGCGCCGTGCGCGAGCTGCGCGAGGAGACCGGCCTCGCCCTGCCGGGCGGGGTCGCGGACGCGATGGCGGGGGAGTGGGCGCTGCTGCGCGGCGACGGGCAGCTCGCCTTCCTGTACCCGGCCCGCTTTCCGGAGAGCGCCGCGGCGCTCGCGGCCCGGATGGAGCGGCACCGGCTGGCCGAGACCGAGCCCGAGCTGGAACGCGTCGTCACCGTGCGGGCCGCCCGCGAGATCGACGCGGGCCGGATGCCGCCCTTCGTGCGGGCCTATCTGGCGAGCGCCTTCACGGATGCCGCGGTGGCGGACGTGACGCCCTGAGCCGGCCGTCGCGCGGCCGGCCTTGTCCTCGGCGCCGCGCGGCGACAGGTTGCCCCCGGAGAAGTGCGCCCGCGCGAGCCCCGGAGATCCCATGTCGTCCACCGCCCCGCTCACCTCGAAGACCGCGATCGTCACCGGCTCGACCAGCGGTATCGGGCTCGCGATCGCCCGCGGCCTCGCGCAGGCGGGCGCCGACGTGGTGCTCAACGGATTCGGCAAGCCGGAGGAGATCGAGCAGGCACGCGCCGGCATCGCGTCCGCGTTCGGCGTGCGGGCGCACTATTCCGACGCCGACATGACCAAGCCCGACCAGATCGCCGCCATGGTGCGCGACGCCGAGGAGCGTTTCGGCACGGTCGATATCCTGGTGAACAACGCCGGCATCCAGTTCGTCTCGGCGATCGAGGAGTTCCCGGGCGAGAAGTGGGAGCAGATCATCGCGATCAACCTCTCCTCGGCCTTCTACGCCATGCAGGCCGCGATCCCCGGCATGAAGCGGCGGGAATGGGGGCGCATCATCAACACGGCCTCGGCGCACTCGCTCGTCGCCTCGCCCTACAAGTCGGCCTACGTGGCGGCCAAGCACGGCATCGCGGGGCTCACCAAGACGGCGGCACTCGAACTCGCCCCCCACAAGGTCACGGCGAACTGCATCTCGCCCGGCTACGTCTGGACGCCGCTCGTCGAGGCGCAGATCCCCGACACGATGAAGGCCCGCGGGCTGACGAAGGAGCAGGTGATCGACGACGTGCTCCTGAAGGCGCAGCCGACGAAGGCGTTCGTCACGGTCGATCAGGTCGCGGCGCTGGCGGTGTTCCTGTGCTCGGACGCGGCGAGCCAGATCACGGGGGCGAACATGACGATGGATGGGGGCTGGACGGCGCAGTAGCGCAGCCGCGTTCTCCGCGGATCCCCTCTCCCCGCGTGCGGGGAGAGGGGAGGCAAATCCGTCGACCTCGGCTCAGCGGCGGCCGTGCAGCAGCAGCGCGAGGCCGTAACCCACGGCGCCCGCCAGCACGAGGGCGATCAGCGGGTTCTCCTCGACGCGCGAGCCCACCGCCTCGCGCCCCTCGCGCAGGTACGAGCCGCCGCGGTCGTAGGCGTCGCGAGCGTAGCTGCCGGCGTTGTCGGCCACGTCGCGGACGGTGTCCTTGGCCTGGCCGTAGAGGTTCTGCGCGGTGCCCTGGGCCTCGCGGTAGCGGCCCTCGACCGAGTCCCGGTTCGAGCCGACGAAGTCGCCCGCCGCGCCCTGCGCGCG